>NZ_JCBANN010000012.1:0-107668 GCF_059761975.1 Achromobacter sp. 46006 | reverse complement strand
GCGCGGACATTGCGGTCCGCGCCGCCTTTTCTTGCCGCGCCGATACGGCTGCGGCCTCAGTAGCCGCGCGCCGGATCGACCTGGTTGCGCGGCGCTTCGTGGCGCGAAACGCGCAGGATGTTGTCGGCGATCTGGGCCGCCGCGGAGGCCGGAATGGCCACCGATGCCAGGTGCGGCGTGATCAGGACGTTCTCCATCCGCCACAGCGGATCGTCCGCCGGCAGCGGTTCGCGCTCGAACACATCCAGCGTGGCGGCGCCGAGATGGCCGCTGTGCAACAGTTCGGTCATCGCGGCCTGGTCCACCAGCGCGCCGCGCGCCACGTTCACCAGCGCCGCGCCGCGCGGCAGGCGCAGCAGCCGCTGGCGGTCGAGCAGGCCGCGCGTTTGTTCGGTGAGCGGCAGCATCACGACCAGGATGTCGGCCTGGCCGATCACGGCATCGAGTGTCTCCATGCCGGCGTGGCACTGGACGCCATCGATGGCGCGCGGACTGCGCGACCAGCCCAGCACCGTCAGGCCCTGGCGCTGCAATTCGTGCGCGGCGCAGGCGCCCAGTTCACCCAGGCCGAGCACCGCCACGCGCGTGTCGGCCGGTGCGCGCGGATGGCGGTAGGCCCACTCGCCGCGTCGCTGCGCCTGTTCGAACCAGGGAATGTCGCGCGCATGGCGCAGCACCGCGAACAGCACATAGCCGGCCATCATGCGGGCCATGTCCGGATCGGTGATGCGCGTGACCGGCACGCCAGCGGGCAGGTCATCGCGGCCCACCAGCGAGTCCACCCCGGCGCCCAGGTTGATGATGAGGCGCAGGTTGGGCATGCGGCCAAAAAAGCCGGCCGGCGGCTTCCAGGCCAGGGCGTAGTGAATCCCGGCCGGGTCCTCGACCTCGCTCGAATGCAGGATGCGCAGGCCTGGCAAGCGCGCCCGCAGCGCCTGGCGCCAGGTGTCGAAGTCGTCGAAGTCGCTGTAGAACACCAGCGCGCCGGAAGCTGTCATGTCGTCCGTCCGCATCGCCGCCCCCTCAGGCAACGCGCGCGATCAGGCGCGCCATGGCCTCGATGGCCAGTTCATAGCCGTCGCCGCCCAGGCCGGCGATGACGCCATCGGCGGCTTTCGAGATGTAGGAGTGATGGCGGAACGGTTCACGGCGCCAGATGTTGCTCATGTGCACCTCGATGATGCGGCCGGGAAACGCCAGCAGCGCGTCCAGGATCGGGACAGACGAATAGGTCAGGCCCGCGGCATTGATGATCAGTCCCGGCGCCTGGCCGCGCGCCTCCTGGATCCAGTCGACCAGTTGGCCTTCGTGGTTGGATTGCACGAAATTCAGCCCCAGGCCGAGGCTGGCGGCCCGGCGTTCGCAACGCTCGCGCAGCACCGGGAAACTGTCGCTGCCATAGGTCTTGTTGGCGTCCAGGCCATACAGGTTGGCGTTGGGGCCGTTCAGGAACCAGATCGTGCGATCCGGCGGCGGGACGGAAGCGGGCGTCGATGCATTCATGGGCGATGACCTCAAGGTTCGTGGGGAAGCGTGGCCCGCATCGCGGGCAAGGCGGCAAAGGCCGCCTCCCAGCGCGCGGCGTGCGCATGGCCGGCGCGCCAGTCGAGTTCGGGAAAGCGGAAATCCAGATAGCCCAGGGCGCAGCCCAGCGTGACCTGGCCAATGCAGGGTGTGTCCCAGGCCAATGACGGCGCCAGTTGGTCAATGGCGTCCAGGCAGGCGGCCACCTTGGCCAACTGCGCCTCGCGCCAGGCCGGCCATTGCCATTGCGCGGGCCGGGCAGTGTGCTCATAGCGCGCCAGCAGCGCCGCATCGAGCAGCCCGTCGCCCAGCGCTTGCCAGGTCAACGCCTGCCAGCGGCGCGGGCCGGCCGGCGGAAAAAGCCCTGGCGCCGCGCCCAGATCGGCCAGGTATTCGCAGATGACGCGGCTGTCGTACAGCGCCGTGCCGTCCTCCAGGATCAGGGTCGGCACCTTGGCCAGGGGATTGTGCGCCGCGATGCGATCGTCGCGCCGCACCGGGTGGGCCGCGCTGTCCAGCCACTGGATGCGGTCGGCCACGCCCGCCAGGTGGGCGCAGGCCATGACCTTGCGGACATACGGAGAGGTCGGAGCGTAGAGCAGTTTGAGCATGGCAGGTCCGTGCCTTCAATGGAAATCTGAAAACGCCGCGCGGCCACCGCGGACATCAGGGAAGCAGCACCACCTTGCCGAACACCTCGCCGCTTTCCAGCAGGCGGTGGGCATCGGCCGCCCGCGCCAACGGCAGGCTGGCGCTCAGTCGCGGCCCGATCCGGCCATCGGCGATCAGCGGCAGCACATGGCGCGCAAGGGCCTGGGCCATGCGCGTTTTCTCGGCCGCGGTCTGCGGCCGCAAGGTCGAGGAATGCAGGCTCAGTTGCTTTTGCATCAGCACCAGCAGGTCGAGCGTGACCGTGGCGCCCTGCAGGAACGACAGGCTCACGTGACGCCCGCCGAAGGCCAGCGCCTGCAGGTTGCGCCGCACATAGTCGCCGCCTACCACGTCCAGCACCACATCCACCCCGCGCCCCAGGGTAAGGTCGAGGCAGGCGGGCACGAAGTCCGTGTCGCGATAGCACAGCGCCGCGACCGCGCCCATTTCCCGCAGCGCCGGCAAACGCTCGGCGCGGCCCGCGGTCGCGATGACGCGTGCCCCCGCCGCGTGCGCCATGCGGATCGCCAGCGTGCCGATGCCGCCGGCCGCGCCATGGATCAACACGGTTTCGCCCTGCCGCAGGCGGCCCAGTTCGAAAAGGTTGTGCCACACCGTGAACAGCCCTTCCGGCAGGGCCGCGGCCGCCTCGTCGCCGAGATGCGGCGGCACCGGCAGCGCGTGCTCGACCCGCGCCACGCACCACGGAGCATATCCCCCGCCCGGCAACAGGCCCATCAAGCGCTGGCCGCGCATGGTGTCGGGCACGCCCGGACCGCAGGCCGCCACTTCGCCACAGGCTTCCAGGCCCAGCACATCGGTAATGCCCGCGGCGGGGCGCGCCAGGCCCTGGCGCTGCATGATGTCGGGCCGGTTGACGCCAGCGGCCCGCACCCGCAACAGGACTTCGCCCGGACCGGGTTGCGGCACGGGGCGCTCGGCCAGCGCCAGCACACTGGCATCGCCCGGCTCGCGGGCCACGATGGCCTGCATGGTGGAGGGCAGCGTCGCCATCATGATCACGACGCGTCGAAAACGCTGATTCCCTGGCCTGGCAGCGCCAGGCCGGTGACCGCGCCCACCGGCCAGTGACGCGGCGCGTCCAGGCCGGCGCTGCGCACCATCACGCGCTGGTGGCCCGCCACCGGAATGTCGACGTCGATGTAGGAATCGATGTGATCGCCCTGGAACACATGGTTGACCACCGTGCCGCTCAACACCGAGTCGCTGTGCAGGTTCTCCAGCCGGATCTGCTCCGGACGCACATAGATGTCCAGGCGCCGCCCTTCGTGCGAGCCGCCTACCAGCCGCTCGCGCGGCACACGGATCAGGCCCGCGCCCAGGCGCAGCAGGATGCCGTCGGGATCGGTGCCGTGATAGTGCGCGGGCAGGATGTTGACATCGCCCAGGAACGAGGCCACGAACGGGTCCTGCGGGTTGCGGTAGAGCTCGTCCGGCGTGGCGATCTGGCGGATCACGCCGCTGGACATCACGGCGATGCGGTCCGACATGGCCAGCGCCTCTCCCTGGTCGTGGGTCACGAACACCGTGGTCACCCCCAGGCGGCGCTGGATCTCGCGAATCTCCACCTGCATTGCGCCGCGCAGGCCCTTGTCGAGGGCGGAGAACGGTTCGTCCAGCAGCAGGACCTTCGGCCGGATCACCAGCGCCCGCGCCAGCGCCACGCGCTGTTGCTGGCCGCCGGACAATTCCCGCGGGCGGCGCTGGCCCAGGCCGTCCAGCTTGACCAGCGCCATCGCTTCGCGCACCCGCTCTGCGATGTCCGCGGCCGGCAGGCGGCGCATGCGCAGGCCATAGCCGATATTGCGTTCCACCGTCATGTGCGGGAACAAGGCGTAGTTCTGGAAGACGATGCCGATCTGGCGCTGATACGGCGGCAGGTCCGTCACCAACTGGTCCTCGATGAAGATCTCGCCATTGTCGGGATCGGCAAAGCCCGCGATCAGATTCAACAAGGTGGTCTTGCCGCAACCCGATGGCCCCAGCAGGGTCAGGAACTCGCCCCGCCGGATCTTCAGCGACAGTTCCTGCAGCACAGTCTGCTGGCGGTATTTCTTGACCACGCCTTCCAGGCTCACCGCGCTGGAGGATTTCGGGGACACGGGGCTGTTCTGCATGGCGGCTCGCGATTCGTCTACAGGGTCTCCGGAAGCACACGCGGCGCGCACACGCCGCTGCGGCGCTCCAGGAGGCGATGGCTTGCAGCATACGGGAGGCAGGCGTGGCCGGCCGTTAGTGGATACCGATGCGGTCCATCGGAAAAAGCGAAACGCCGCCGCGCCGCCCGGCCCCGGCCAGTGATTTGCTTTTTCCTAAGCCCAGCGTCCAAAAAACCAAGTTATCAAGCGCCGCCTTCTGCCCCACACTGCGCCTCATCCATGAGCGGACTTGCTCATGCCCCCCGGCGACGAAGCCTTGCCGCAGTGGCGTCCGGCTTCGATACTTCTCAGGAAAAACATGTCAGTGGAAACAACCAACACCCTGGTGATCGGCGCCGGCCAGGCCGGCATCGCCATGAGCGAACACCTGGGCGCGATGGGCATCGACCATATCGTGCTGGAACGCCGGCGCATCGCCGAGCGCTGGCGCTCGGAGCGCTGGGACTCGCTGGTTGCCAACGGCCCGGCCTGGCACGACCGCTTCCCCAACCTGGCGTTCGATGATGTTGGCGCCGACGTGTTTCCGCCCAAGGAACGCATGGCCAGGTATTTCGAGGATTACGCCCGGATGATCCAGGCCCCGGTGCGCACCGGGGTGGAAGTGCTGCGGGTGCAACGCAACCGCAAGCGCCCCGGCTTCACCGTCTCCACTTCAGCCGGCGAGATCGAGGCCCGCCATGTGGTGGCCGCCACCGGCGCCTTCCAGATTCCCAGCTATCCCGCGATCGTTCCGGCGCAGTCCGGTATCCAGCAGGTCCATTCATCGGCCTACAAGAACCCCGGACAACTGGCCGAAGGCGCGGTGCTGGTGGTGGGCGCCGGGGCCTCGGGATCGCAGATCGCCGAGGAACTGCGCCGCGCCGGCCGCGCCGTCTACCTGTCCGTGGGTGAACACTACCGCCCCCCCCGCGCCTATCGCGGACGCGACTATTGCTGGTGGCTGGGCGCGCTCGGCATGTGGGACGAGGTCAAGAAAAAGCCCAAGCGCGAACATGTCGCCTTCGCGGTCAGCGGCTACGACAATGGCAAGACCATCGACTTCCGGCGCCTGGCCCACGCCGGCATCCAACTGGTCGGCATCACCCGCGGCTACGCCGACGGCGTCATGACCTTTGAGGAAGGCCTGGCCCGCAACATCGCCCAGGGCGACGCCGACTATTTCGAAGTGCTGCGCGAGGCCGACGCCTACATCGAAGACAACGGCCTGGACCTGCCCCCCGAGCCCGAAGCCTGGAAGCTGCTGGAAGACCCCGACTGCCTGACGCATCCCATCCTCAGCCTGGACCTGGCGCAAGCCGGCATCAGCGCGATCGTCTGGGCCACGGGTTTCAAGGTGGATTACCGCTGGATCGAAGCCGACATCTTCGACGAGCACGGCTATCCGGTGCACAAGCGCGGCATCACCGCCGAGAAGGGCATCTACTTCCTGGGGCTGCCGAACCAGACCAACCGCTCGTCATCCTTCATCTGGGGGGTCTGGCATGACGCGAAGTACATCGCCGACCACATCGGCATCCACTTGAATTACCTGGCCTACGACAAGGGCCGGTAGAAGCCGTCCAGGCCGGCGCCGCGGTTGACGGTCCGCGGCGCCACAGACTTGTTACGTTTGGTGCGGGCGCCCCCTGCCGCATCCTCCCTACAATGGGAGGCTCACTGACAACCGCCCAGACCCATGCGCCTTCCCCAGAGCCTGCGTGTCCTGCGTCCGTCCGAAATTGGCGGGCTGTTGATGGATTCCGCCAACCAATGGTCCACCCATCGCGCCTCCAGCAAGGGCGCGGCACTGGCGCTGTACATGGTGTTTTCGCTGGCGCCCATGCTGATACTGGTGATCGCGGTGGCCGGCGCCTTTTTTGGCGAGGACGCGGTACGTTCGGAGCTGTTCTCGTCGCTGCGCGACCTGACCGGCGAGCGTGGCGCCGAAGTGATCCAGACGGTGCTGGCCAGCGCGCACGAATCGGGCGGCGGCTGGATCGCCGCGCTGATCTCGATCTTCGTGCTGATCTTCAGCGCCACCACGGCCTTCGCCGAATTGAAGGCCAGCCTCGATGACCTGTGGGAAGTGTCCGGCAACCAGAAAGGCGGGCTGCACGGCATGGTGCGCAGCCGCATGCTGTCGTTCGGCCTGGTGCTGGTGCTGGCGCTGTTCCTGCTGATTTCGCTGACGGTGAACGCGGCCCTGGGCGCGGCGCGCAAGTATTACGGCGATCTGTGGGCCGCCTCGGCTTTCGCCACAGTGGCCGACTGGGCATCCAGCCTGTTTTCGTTCTCGGTGGTGGCGGCGCTGTTCGCGGTGATCTTCAAGCTGCTGCCCAGCGCGCGCATTTCCTGGCGCGACGTGATCCCGGGCGCCATCGTCACGGCGGCGCTGTTCCTGGTGGGCAAGTGGGGCATCGGCGTCTACCTCAGCCGGGGCGCTGCGGTGTCGGCCTATGGCGCGGCCGGTTCGCTGATCGCGCTGCTGCTTTGGATCTACTACTCGGCGCAGATCTTCTTCTTTGGGGCGGTGTTCACGCGGCAGTTCGCGCTGCGCTTCGGACGCGAGGCCCACGGCACGGCATCGACCTCAGCGCCTTGAGCCGCATCGTCCCCTTCCCCCCTGCCGTACGCCGCGTCAGGCAAGGGCTCGCGCCCCACGGCGTGCAGCGCATGCAGGACCCCCTGTTCGCGCAGGGCCTCCAACTGCGCCGCCAGCGCCGCGACGAACACCGGCTTGTCGCCCAGGTCGCCGAACACCGGTCGATAGCCAGCCAGCACCAGGGCGCGGCGATAGGCGGCCTGGCTGGGCGCCGCCGCCCGCGCCGCCACGTCGGCGCGGGCAACCAGCTTGGCCAGGGGCGCGGCCAGCGGGTCGTCGATCGGATGACGCGCTCCGCTCTCGTCCTCGCCGCCCAGGAAGTGCAGCCAGGCCGCCACGGCCAGCGTCAGCCGGCGGATGTCATCGCCGCCGCGCAAGCGGTCGCGGAGGGTCGCCAGCAGGCACTGGGGCAATTTCTGCGAACCATCCATCGCCACCTGACGCAACGGATGTGGCAAGGCTGCATTGCCGACCCGCGCCAGGAAACGCTGGCGATACCCTTCCAGCCCGGCATCCGGAATGCCCTTGAGCGTCGGCGCGATCTCATGGCGCATCAGGTCATCGATGAACCCGCGCAGCGCCGGCACGGCCGCCGCCTCGCGCGTCGTGGCCAGGCCCAGCAGCGTGCCCAGATAGGCCAGCGCAGACTGCGGGCCGTCGGCCATGCGCAGCTTCAAGCGCTCGTAGGGCGCGGCGTTGGCCACGAAGGTCACGCCCGCCGCTTCCCAGGCGGGGCGCCCGGCCGCGAACTTATCCTCGATCACCCAGTTCAGATAGGGCTCGCCGACCACCGGCCAGGCATCCTCCACGCCCAGCCGCAGCGCGATGCGCTCGCGGTCCTGGGCGCGGGTGGCCGGCACAATGCGGTCGACCATGGAATTGGGAAAGGTGCAGTGCGCGTCGATCCAGCCGGTCAGGGCCGCGTCCAGCCGCAGCGCAAAGGCCAGCACCAGGCTGCGCAGGGTGTCGCCATTGGCCTGCAGGTTGTCGCAGGACAGCAGCGTCAGCGGCGGCAGGCCGCGCTCGCGCCGCAGCGCCAGGCCGTGCACCAGCATGCCGATGGCGCTGCGTGGCCGCACCGGGTTTTCCAGGTCATGCAGAATGTCCGGGTCGTCCCAGCGCAGGTGGCCGGTGGCCGGCTCGTGACAGTAGCCCTTCTCGGTAATAGTCAGGCTGACGATGCGCGTCTGCGGATAGGCGATGCGTTCGAGCACCGCTTGCGGATCTTCCCCCGCCACCATCACTCGCTGCACCGCGCCGACCACGCGCAACGACTCGCGCGCCTGGCCGTCCGCGCCGCAATCGCGCAACGCCAGCGTGTAGAGCCCGTCCTGCGGCGTCAGCGCGTCGCGCGTGGCGGGGCTGCGCAGCGACACGCCGAGAATGCCCCAGGTGAGATCCTGGCTGGCAGCCATGGCCAGTTCGGTGGCCAGCGCCTGGTGCGCGCGGTGAAAGGCGCCCAGCCCCAGATGCACGATGCCCGGCGTCAGTCGGCTGCGATCATAGGCGGGGGTTTCCACGTCCGCGGGCAGGCGTGGCAAGGACTCCGTATTCAAGCGTTCGAGCATGGATGACACTGTCTCAGGGCGCCGCGATGCATCCGCCCCGAGACGGGCGAAGCGGCGCGTTGGCGGGGAATTGCACACGGCGGGCGCGGTCGGACCGGCGCCGCGAAGCCGCGCGCCGCCAGGGTATCGTATGGCCGCAGCGAAGGCAAAACGTAACGTTGTATTACCATCGCAAACGATGGCGAAGGTCGGCGGGTCTCAGATCGCGTCACGCCGGCAACCCATATCTGTTAAAAAGCCGCCACACCCGGCCTTCTTACGCTCCCCATGTCGACCAATCCGCATCACTCGCCCTATAAAAGCACCGGCGGCCTGCGCCGTATCCTGAACGCGCTGCGCTATTCGCTGCAGGGCCTGCAGGCCGCCATCAAGTACGAGGCCGCCTTCCGCCAGGAGCTGGCGCTGGCCGTGCTGCTGATTCCGGCCGCGTTCTTCCTCGGGCGCACTACGGTCGAAGTGTTCTTCCTGATCGGCACCGTGGTGCTGGTGCTGGCGGTGGAACTGCTGAATTCCGCGATCGAGGCGCTGGCCGACGCCCTCTCGGTCGACACCCATCCACTGCTGGGACGGGCCAAGGACCTGGGCAGCGCCGCCGTCATGCTGCTGCTGTTGTTCACAGTGGCCGTCTGGGTGGGCGTGGCCGTCAGCCGCTTCGTAATGCACTGAATTCCGGCGCCGGCTTGCTCGCCAGGGGGCCCGCGCCTCTATACTGGGAGCCATGATGCCCAACACGACGCCAGCCCCTTCGGAACGCATCGTCATCGTCGGCGGGGGTGCCGGCGGCCTGGAACTGGCCGCCAAGCTCGGCCGCCTCCACGGCCGCCAGCACATCACCCTGGTCGACAGCCGGCCGTTCCACATCTGGAAACCGTCGCTGCATGAAGCGGCGGCCGGCACACTGGACATCCACCAGGAAGGCCTGTCCTACCTGATGCTGGCGCACCTGAACGGCTTTTCCTTCGCACAGGGGCGGCTGGTCGGCGTCGATCGCCAGCGGCGCCAGGTCACCGTAGACGCCGTGGCCGACGCCCAAGGCCAGGAAGTGCTGCCGCGCCGCGAACTGGCCTACGACACGCTGGTGCTGGCGCTGGGCAGCACCTCCAATTTCTTCAATACCCCGGGCGCGGCCGAATACGCCGTCACGCTGGACACCACCGAGAACGCCGAGCAGTTCCGCCTGACCATGCTCAAGGCCATGGCGCTGGTCGACCAGGCCAAGGTGCGCGATCCGTCGGCGCGGCTGGACCTGGTGATCGTCGGCGGCGGCGCCACCGGCGTCGAACTGGCGGTGGAACTGGTCGAGGCCAGCCACGTGGTCAGCGCCTACGGCCTGCCGAATTTCCGCGCCGAGCGCGACCTGGCGATCACGCTGGTCGAAGGTGCGCCGCGCATCCTGTCGGCCCTGCCCGAAAAAATCTCCACCGCCGCCACCGCACGCCTGACCGAACTCGGCATCCGCGTCGAAACCGACTGCCGGGTATCGGAGGTCACCGCCGATTCGGTCAAGACCGCCGATGGCCGCGAGTTCCCCGCTCGGCTATGCATGTGGGCCGCCGGCATCAAGGGCCCGGCCCTGCTGGCCGAACTGGACTTGCCGCTGAACAAGCTGGGCCAGCTCGAGGTCAACGAACGGCTCGAAACCGCCGACCCGCACATCCTGGCGCTGGGCGACTGTTGCGCCGTGCCCTGGCGCGACGGCCGCACCGTGCCGGCGCGCGCCCAGGCCGCGCACCAGCAGGCCGACTACCTGTGCAAGAAGCTCACCGCGCGCCTGCGCCGCGCGGCCGAGCCCACCGCCCCCTACGTCTACGAGGACCACGGCTCGCTGGTCTCGCTGGGCCAGGACGCCGGCGTAGGCAGCCTGATGGGCAAGCTGGCCGGACGGGGACTGTTCGTAAGCGGTACACTGGCGCGCCTGATGTACATGAGCCTGCACCTGATGCACCACAAAGCGGTGCTGGGCATCTCACGCACCGCCTCCCTGGCCCTGGCCCGCCTGCTCATGCGGCGCACGCGCCCCCGGGTCAAACTGCACTGAACCTCCCCATGAATTTCCTCCAAAGACTCGAACACGCCTGGACCACCAGCAACTCGCTCCTGCAAGTCGGGCTCGATCCCGACCCGCAGCGCTTCCCGCGCGAACTGCAGGACAAGCCGGACGCGATCTTCCAGTTCTGCCGCGACATCGTCGACGCCACCGCGCCGTACGCCTGCAGCTTCAAGCCGCAGATCGCCTACTTCGCCGCGCACCGCGCCGAAGACCAGCTCGAAGCGCTGTGCCAGCACATCCGCGACAAGCATCCCGACCTGCCCATCGTGCTGGACGCCAAGCGCGGCGACATCGGCTCCACCGCCGAGAACTACGCGCGCGAAGCCTACGAGCGCTACCAGGCGCACGCGTTGACGGTCAGCCCGTACATGGGCCTGGACTCGGTCGAGCCCTACCTGGCCTGGCGCGACCGCGGCGTGATCGTGCTGTGCCGCACCTCCAACCCCGGCGGTTCGGACCTGCAGTTCCTCAAGATGGATAACGGCGAGCCCCTGTACCTGCACGTGGCGGGGCTGGTGGCCGACAAATGGAATGCCAACGGCCAGTGCGGCCTGGTGGTGGGCGCGACCTTCCCGAACGAGCTGGCCGCGGTGCGCCAGCGCATCGGCGACGCGGTGCCGCTGCTGGTGCCGGGCATCGGCGCCCAGGGCGGCGACATCACCGCCACCGTCAACGCCGGCGCCAACGCCGCGCGCAGCGGCATGATGATCAATTCCTCGCGCGCCATCATCTACGCCAGCGGCGGCGATGACTGGCGCCAGGCCGCCGGCGACGCCGCGCGCGGCCTGCGCGACGCGATCAACGCGGTGCGCTGAGCGCCGCCCGCGGGGGCCGGTCGGCCCCCGCCGTTTCCGCGCTCCTGAATCGCGCCATTGCGCGCGCGGCTGGCCTCAACGCCGGTTGACCGGCGCCCCCAGCAGTTCCAGCACCCCGCGCAGCGCGAATTCCACCGCCTGCTGGCGCACCTGCGCGCGGTCGCCGCTGAACACGTGGGTGACGGCGCGGCTGCTGATGCCGTCGCCAACCCGCTGCGCGAAGCCGAAGCACACCATGCCCACCGGCTTGCCCGGGGTGGCGCCGCCCGGCCCTGCAATGCCGGTGGTGGACACCGCCACCTGCGCCGCGGGCGAGGCCAGCAGCACGCCGTTGGCCATCTCCAGCGCCACCGGCTCGCTGACCGCGCCGAAGTGATGCAAGGCGTCCGACGACACGTCCAGCTCGGCGACCTTGGCGTCGTTGCTGTAGGTGATGAAGCCGCGGTCGAACCACTCGCTGGACCCGGCCACCGCCGTCACGGCGCCGGCCAGCAGCCCGCCGGTGCAGGATTCGGCGGTGCCCAGCACCAGGCCCTGGCGCCGCAGCGTGTCGCCCAGCCTCTCGGCCAGCCCGAAAACGGTGGCCTGCGCCAGTTGTTCGGCCGACAGGTTGGGCCGCGTGCCTTGCTCGTGTTGCTGGTTCATCCCAAGACTCCTGTGCGCACGGCCAGCGCCATGATCAGCAAGGCGTATCCGGCCGCGACGATATCGTCCCACATTACCCCGAAACCGCCCTTCAGGCGGGCATCGAAGAACTTGATGGGCGGCGGCTTGACGATGTCGAACGTGCGGAACAGCACGAACGCCAGCGCCTGCGACAACCAGCCGGCCGGCGTCAGCCACAGCACCAGCCAGAACGCCACCATCTCGTCCCACACCATTCCGACATGATCGGGCTGCTGGAGTTCGCGGCCGACGCGGTCGCAGGCCCAGCAGCCGTACAGGAAGGCCAGCGCCAGGAAGATGCCGATGGCCAGGTCCGACGCGGCCGGCGCGGCGGCGACCCAGATGAGCCAGGCCAGCAGCGTGCCCCAGGTGCCCGAGGCGGGGCGGATCAACCCGCTGCCGAAACCGAAGGCGATCAGGCGGCCCGGATCGCGGCACACCCAGGACAAAGAGGGATAGACGGCCCGCGAGCGTTCGCGCATCGATGGGGAATGGGGGGAGGAGGACGGCATGGTTGAGGGCCCGAGGATGGCTGGGGGAATGGCGGTATGCAAGGCAGTGCCCGTGGCAGCGATTGTGCCAGGGTTTGGCGGCAGGCTTCGCCAGACCGGCGGCCGCTCAGACCGCCGGGAAATGGTCGAAGCCGGCGGGAAGCTGGTGCAGCGCCTGTCCGCCGGCATCCAGCACCGCCAATCCCGCCCGGGTCACAATGTGGCCCACCCGGGTCACGCGCGCGCCCGCCGCCCGCGCCGCGGCCAGCACGGCGTCGCGGCGGGCGGCCGGCGCGGTGAAGCAAAGCTGGTAGACGTCGCCGCCGCCGAGAACGGCGCGGCGCGTCTGATCGACGGGCATGCCGGCCAGCGCGGCGGCCACGGGCAGGCGTTCTTCATGCAGCACCGCGCCCACGCGGCTGGCCGTGAGGATATGGCCCAGGTCCTGCAGCAGGCCGTCGGAAATATCGATGGCGGCGTGCGCGATGCCGCGCAACGCCAGGCCCAGCGCCACCTGCGGCTCGGGCCACTCCAGCGCGCCGCGGGTCGCGGCCAGCCGCGCCGCGTCGGCCGGATACTGCCCGTCGAGCAGGCGGTAGGCCACGTCGGCCGCGCCCAGTTCGCCGGACACCCAGATATCGTCATCGGCCCGGGCGCCGTCGCGGCGCAGCGCGGCGTCCGCCGGCACGGCGCCGAACACGGTCACGCTGATGGCCAGGTCATGGGCACTGCGGGTGGTGTCGCCGCCGATCAAGGGGCAGCCATGGGCCGCCGCCAGCGCATGGAACCCATCGGCAAACGCCGCCAGCCATGGCTCATCCAGGCGCGGCAGCGCCAGTCCCAGCAGACAACCAATGGGCCGCGCGCCCATGGCGGCCAGGTCCGACAGGTTCACCGCCAGGGCCTTGTGCCCCAGCGCCTTCGGATCGACATCGGGAAAGAAATGCCGGCCTTCCAGCAGCAGATCCGTGCTGGTCGCCACCTGTTCGCCGGGCGGCACCGGAAACAACGCGCAGTCATCCCCCACGCCCAACAGCTCCGCCGGCGCGGCGCGCGTGAAATAGCGCGCGATCAGATCGAATTCGGACGCCACGACAACTCCGCAGTCCGGCGCAACAGCCGGTATTGACTCCCACACCGGAGCCACGCTCCAAGGGAAGGTTCGCGCCAAAGAGAGGCCCGCACCAAAGGCGCGGAAAGCTCGCGCCAAAAGAAGGAAGCCCGCCCCAAAAAAACGGCCCTCCCCAGACCCGGGCCGCGCGGATCCGGCTCCGCCGGTCCGCAGCGGCGCCCCCCTAGGGGGGGAAGCGCGCAGCGCTTCGGGGGGGGTCTACTTCTTCATTTCATGCGAGCGCACGTCCGCCGCCAGCTTGTCGAGCACCCCGTTGACGAACTTGAAGCCGTCGGTGCCGCCGAACGACTTGGCCAGTTCCACGGCTTCGTTGATGGCGACCTTGTACGGCACTTCGACATGATGGATCAGCTCGAAGCTGCCGATCAGCAGGATGCCATGCTCGACCGGCGACAGCTCGGCCAGCGGACGGTCGACGTAAGGCGTGAAACGCTCGCGCAGCGCGGGCGCTTCGCGCAGGACGCCATGCAGCAAGGTCTTGAACCACTGCGCGTCGGCCTCGGAGAAGTCCTCGGTGTCGCGCAGATGGGCGTCGATCTCGCCGGCGTCCTGCGTGCCTTCGCCGCCGCGCAGCAGCCACGCGTACACGCCCTGCAGCGCGAATTCGCGCGCACGGCGGCGCGCGCTGCGGGCGTTGGCGCGGGCCTGCGCCGCGCTATCAGCGCTGGTCGTCGTCTTCTTCGTCGTCAAAATCTTCGTCCTCGTCTTCGTCGTCTTCGTCTTCTTCCTCGGGCTCCAGGGCCGCCACCAGGTTGGCCATTTCGACGGCCACCTGGGCGCAATCGCGGCCCTTGCCGGCGGCGCGGGCTTGCGCCTGCTCGTCGGTGTCCACGGTCAGCACGCCGTTGGCGACCGGGATGCCGGTCTCGAGGGAGATACGGGTGATAGCAGTGGCCATTTCATTGCTGACCACTTCAAAGTGATAGGTCTCGCCGCGGATGACCGCGCCCAGCGCGATCAGGGCGTCGAACTCGAAGGTCTCGGCCATGTGCGACAGGGCCACGCCCAGTTCCAGGGCGCCCGGCACGGTGGCGACCATCACGTCGCGCTCGTCCACGCCGAGTTCGGCCAGTTCCTTCAGGCACGCTTCGAGTTCGGCCTGGCCGATCTCTTCATTGAAACGGGCGCGTACGATGCCGATGTGCAGCCCTTCGCCGTTCAGGTCGGGGGTGAGGATGTAAGGGTTCATGTGTCGGCCTTCAGTGTGTTGCGGGAGTGTTCGGAGGGTCGCAATCGTAACCCGTAATGGTGAGCGAGAAGCCCGCCATGCTGGGCATCTTGCGCGGCCGGGCCAGCAGCTTCATCTGGCCCACGTTCAGGTCGCGCAGGATCTGGGCGCCGATGCCATAGGTGCGCAGGCCGAAACGGTCGGCGTTGGCGGGGTTGGCATTGGCCTTGGGGTCGCTCCAGCCGGCGATCTGCGCGAACAGGTGTTCGGTGGACGACTGGCAGTTCATCAGCACCAGCACGCCGGCCGGCGCCTGCGCAATGGCCTGCAGGGCCTGCGCCACGCCCCAGCTGTGCGGGCTGGCGCCGGTATCCAGCACGTCCAGCACCGAGGCCGGCTCGTGCACGCGCACCAGGGTCTCGACGTCTGGCGCCACGGTACCATGCACCAGCGCCAGGTGGGCCGAGCCGGTGGCGGCGTCTTCGTAGGCCACGGCCTCGAAGGTGCCCCAGGCGGTCTGCATGCTGCGCTTGCCGACGCGCTTGACGATGGATTCGTGCTCGCTGCGGTACTGGATCAGGTCGGCGATGGTGCCGATCTTCAGGCCGTGCTCGCGGGCGAACTGCACCAGGTCGGGCAGGCGCGCCATGGTGCCGTCCGGCTTGAGAATCTCGCAGATCACCGCGGCCGGGGTCAGGCCGGCCATGGCGGTCAGGTCACAGCCGGCCTCGGTGTGGCCGGCGCGCACCAGCACGCCGCCGGGCACGGCCCGCACCGGGAAGATGTGGCCGGGCTGGACCAGGTCGGACGGCTTGGCGTCGCGCGCCACCGCCACCTGGATGGTGCGGGCGCGGTCGGCGGCCGAAATGCCGGTCTCGACGCCTTCGGCGGCCTCGATCGACTGGGTGAAATTGGTACCGTACCGGGTGCCGTTGCGGGCGGCCATCAGCGGCAGGTCCAACTGGCGGCAGCGTTCTTCGGTCAGGGTCAGGCACACCAGGCCGCGGCCGTGCGTCACCATGAAGTTGATGGCCTCGGGCGTGACGAATTCGGCGGCCATGACCAGGTCGCCTTCGTTTTCACGGTCTTCCTCGTCGACCAGGATGACGATGCGGCCGGCGCGCAGCTCGGCGATGATCTCGGCGACCGAGGCGATATCGAAGGATTCCGGCTCGGCGCCGGGCAAGGGGGACAACTGGACGGACATGGTGGACACGCAATACCAGGCGGGAAAGCCCGGATTTTACCGCCCCCGGCGCCATATTCCCTACCGGGCCGCGCCGCCCCCGCCCAAACAGGGCCATCCGGTTAAACTTTCGGCCGGAGAACACCCCATAAAACCAAGGAAAAACGCCATGCAAGCCCTTGCGGCCATGCCTTTGACCGTCGCGGCGGGGATCCGCGTCGTGCTCACCGACATCGACGACACCCTGACCACCGAAGGCCGCCTGCCCGCCGACGCCTACGCCGCCCTGGAACGCCTGGAACAGGCCGGCATCCAGGTGGTGCCGATCACCGGCCGCCCGGCCGGCTGGTGCGACCACATCGCCCGCATGTGGCCGGTGCGCGCGGTGGTCGGCGAGAACGGCGCGTTCTACTACGCCTACGACCGCCAGGCGCGCCGCATGGTCACGCACTACTGGACCGACGCGGCCTCGCGCCAGGCCAGCCGCAAGAAGCTCGACGCGATCCGCGACCGGGTGTTGGCCGAGGTGCCCGGCGCCGCCGTGGCCAGCGACCAGGACTACCGCGTGGCCGACCTGGCCATCGACTTCTGCGAGGACGTGCCGCCCCTGCCCGAGGCCTCCATCGGCCGCATCGTGCGCATCTTCGAAGACGCCGGCGCCCAGGCCAAGGTCAGCTCGATCCACGTCAACGGCTGGTTCGGCGACTACGACAAGCTGACCATGACGCGCACCCTGTTCCAGCGCGAATTCGGCATCGACGTGGCCGGCGCGCTCGACAGCACCCTGTTCATCGGCGATTCGCCCAACGACGAACCGATGTTCGCCTACTTCCCCGTCTCGGTCGGCGTGGCCAACATCCAGTCGCAACTGCACCGCCTGACGCACCGGCCCGCCTACGTGGCCGCGTTCCACGGCGGCGCCGGCTTCACCGAGATGGCCGAACGCCTGCTGGCCGCCCGCGCCGTCACCGCCTGAGGCACGCACCGTGGCCACCACCAAACCCGCCGCCCCCGCCGCCAATGACGGCCGCCGCAGCATCCAGTCCATCGAAGTGGGCGTGCCGCTGCTGGCCGCCCTGGTCGACGCCGCCAAGCCGCTGACCCTGCGCGACCTGGCCGCCGGCGCCGGCATGACCTCGGCCAAGGCCCACCCCTATCTGGTCAGCTTCATCCGCGTCGGCCTGGTGCAGCAGGACAGCATCACCGGCCAGTACGAGCTGGGGCCGTTCGCGCTGCAGATGGGCCTGGTCAGCCTGCAGCGGCTGGATCCGGTGCGCATCGCCATGCCCGAGATCGCCAAGCTGCAATCCGAGATCGGCCACACGCTGGGCATCGCGGTGCTGGGCTCGCACGGCCCCACCATGATCCACATGACCGAGGCCAGCTATCCGGTGCACGTGAACATGCGCAAGGGCACCGTGATGTCCATGCTGCACACCGCCACCGGCCTGGTGTTCGCGGCCTGGCTGCCGCCCAAGGTCAGCGAGCACTACATCGCCCGCGAGGAAGGCGACACCGCCGTCATCGCCAGCGTGCCGCCGCCGCGCAAGGCCAGCCGCGCCAACATCGAGGCGCAACTGGCCGACATCCGCGTGCACGGCATGGCCCGCGCCCTGGGCAACCCGCTGCCGGGCGTGGACGCGCTTTCGGTGCCGGTCTTCGACAACACCGGCAACATCGTGCTGGCGCTGACCAGCCTGGGCCCCACCGGCCTGTTCGACGTGTCGTGGGATGGCGCCATCGCCCGCCCCCTGTTGGCCTGCGCGCAAGAGATCTCGCGCAAGCTCGGCTATCGCGCCTGAGCCCGCTTCCCTTGTCGCCGGCCGTGCCCGCGGACCCGCCAGTCCGAGGGCACGGCCATCGTGCCGTTCGCGCACAAACGAACCCAAAACGAACAAAACGAACAAAACCCGAAAAGAAACACAGGGACTTTCCCGAGTGTGCCCGCTGCGCTTGTATGTTTGAATTCAGTTACTAGTCATATTCATACCTACAAGAGGAGACATACGATGCGCGCCTTGCGTCTATTGCAAGCGGCCTCGCTGGCCGCGCTCGCGTTCGGGGCTTCCGCCGCCCAGGCCGCCGACACCTGCCCGAACCGGGGCGACCTGGACCAGATGTATTGCGACGCGGACAAGAACCTGGTGGCCGACACGCCCACCGATGCGTCCAAGCTCAAGACGCCGTCGACCCTGGTGTTCACCTACACGCCGGTGGAAGACCCGGCGGTGTATGAAGACATCTTCAAGCCGTTCACCAAGCACCTGTCCGAATGCACCGGCAAGCGCGTGGTGTTCTACCAGGTGCAGAGCAACGCCGCCGAGATCGAGGCCATGCGCTCGGGGCGCCTGCACGTGGGCGGCTTCTCCACCGGCCCCACCGCCTTCGCCGTGAACATCGCCGGCGCGGTGCCGTTCGCCGTCAAGGGCTACGCCGACGGCTTCCAGGGCTACAACCTGATTGTCATCGTCAAGAAAGACAGCCCGTATCAAAAGCTCACCGACCTCAAGGGCAAGAAGCTGGCGCACACCGCGCCCTCGTCGAACTCCGGCCACATGGCGCCGGTGGCGCTGTTCCCCAAGGAAGGCCTGACGCCCGACAAGGACTACAAGGTCATTTTCTCGGGCAAGCATGACCAGTCCGTCATGGGCGTGAACTCCGGCGACTACGACGCCGCCGCCGTGGCCTCGGACGTGTTCAAGCGCATGGTCGAGCGCGGCCAGGTCAAGGAAGCCGACTTCCGCATCATCTACAAGAGCGAGAAATTCCCCACCTCGTCGTTCGCCTACGCGCACGACCTGGAGCCGAAGTTCCGCGACCAGATGCTCAAGTGCTTCTACGACTACCGCTTCCCGGCCGAGATGTCCAAGGCCTTCGACGGCGCCGACCGCTTCTACCCGGTGACCTACCAGAAGGACTGGGCCATCGTGCGCCAGGTCGCCGAATCCGGCGGCGAAAGCTTCAACCGCGCCGCCTACGACCGCGAATCCGCCAAGAGCAAGAAGTAATCAGCATGACGACGTCGCTACGCATTTCCGGCCTGGTCAAGGAATACCGGGCCGGCCGGCCGGTACTGAACGGCATCGACCTGCAGATCGCGGGACGCGGCCTGACGGCCATCATCGGCCCGTCGGGCACCGGCAAGAGCACGCTGCTGCGCTGCATCAACCGGCTGATCGAGCCGACCCGCGGCGAGATCGTGCTGGAAGCCGGCGACGGCGCGGTCGACCTGGCCAGGGTGCGTGGCGCGTCGCTGCGGCGCGCGCGCCGGCGCATCGGCATGGTGTTCCAGGAATACAACCTGGTCGAACGCCTGACCGTGATGGAAAACCTGCTGACCGGACGGCTGGGCTACACCGGCGCCTTCAAGGCCTGGACCCGCCGCTTCGAAGCCGACGACATCGAGCACGCCTACCAGTTGCTCGATACCGTGGGCCTGGCGGGCTTTGCCGACCAGCGCGCCGACGCCCTTTCGGGCGGCCAGCGCCAGCGCGTGGGCATCGCCCGCGCGCTGATGCAGCGCCCGCAGTTGCTGCTGGCCGATGAGCCGACCTCGTCGCTCGACCCCAAGACTTCGGTCGAGATCATGGAACTGCTGGCGGCGCAGGGCGACGCCAGCGGCATCCCCGTGATCGTCAACATCCACGACGTCGAGCTGGCGCGGCGCTACGCCGGCCGCATCGTCGGCATGTCGGGCGGCCACGTGGTCTATGACGGCGACGGCCAAGGCCTGGACGCCACCATGCTCAAGACCATCTACGGAGGCGAGTCTTGGCTGGCGTAATGACTCCGCGTTCTTCCCACCCGCGTCCCTTCGCGCTGTCCGGCCGCGCCAAGGCCGGCGTGCTGCTGCTGGTGCTGTACACCATCTACGCGGCCGCGCAGCTGGACTTCAGCTGGGCCCGCTTCGAAAGCGGCATGGGCCACGCGTCGACCTTCCTGGCGCGCATGTTCCCGCCCAATTTCGAGAAACCCGCCACGCTGTGGAAGGGCATCGCCGAGAGCCTGGAGATCGCCGTGCTGGCCTCGGTGCTGGGCATCCTGTTCGCGCTGCCCGTGGGCCTGCTGGGCGCGCGCAACCTGATGCCGGCGTGGGTCTCGTGGCCGGCCCGTTCGCTCGTGGCGCTGTGCCGCGCGCTGCACCCGGTGATCGTCGCCATCCTGTTCGTCAAGGCCGTGGGCTTTGGCGCGCTGGCCGGCATCCTGGCGCTGACGGTGGCCTCGATCGGCTTCATCGGCAAGCTGTTCACCGAGGCCATCGAGGAAATCTCGCTCAAGCAGGTCGAGGCGGTGCGCGCCACCGGCGCCTCGTTCGCCAACGTGCTGGCCTTCGGCGTGCTGCCGCAGGTGTTCGCGCGCTTCATCGGCTTTGCCACCTACCAGTTCGACTCGAACCTGCGCAATTCCACCATGGTCGGCATCGTCGGCGCCGGCGGCGTGGGCGGCACGCTGTTCTCGGCCTTCCAGCGCTTCGACTACGACTTCGTCAGCGCCATCCTGCTGACGCTCATCGCCATCATCATGCTGGGCGAGATCCTGGCGGGCTTCGTGCGCGCGGTATTCCTGGACAACCTGGGCTTCGACCGCATCCTGCAGGGCCGCTTCGCCGGCGCGCGCGGCATCGGTTCGGACACATCCAAGGCGGCCTACCGGGCCGCGCGCAAGGCGGAGGCGGACAAATGACCACGCACGCCCCCACCCTGCCCGCCGCCAACGCGCCGCGCGTCTGGCACCGCTACAGCCTGGGCCAGCGGCTGCTGCGCTTCGCCCTCTACCTGCTGCTGGTAGCCGCCATCGTGCAGGCCATCCGCGGCGTCGAGATCATTCCGGAGTTCCTGTACGACGCGCCGGAACAGATGGCCGACCTGTTCCAGCGCATGTGGCCGGTGGACTGGGCCCACTATCGCGGCGGCGTGCATGACGCGCTGATCGAGACCCTGCACATCGCCACGCTCGGCACCATCCTGTCGGTCATCATGGCGGTGCCGGTGGGCCTGCTGGCGGCCAACAACCTCACGCCCAGCAAGACCGTCAACATGCTCGCGCGCCTGATCCTGGTGTCGAGCCGTTCGGTCAATTCGCTGGTGTGGGCGCTGCTGTTCATCGCCATCTTCGGCCCCGGCGCGCTGGCCGGCACGCTGGCCATCGCGTTCCGCTCCATCGGCTTCGTCGGCAAGCTGGTGGGCGAAGCCATCGAGGAAGCGCAGCGCGGCCCGATCGAGGCCGTCACCGCCACCGGCGCCAGCAAGGCATCGGTGATCTGGTACGCCTACTGGCCGCAGATCCGCCCGGCATTCTGGTCGATCGTACTGCTGCGCTGGGACATCAACGTGCGCGAATCGGCCGTGCTCGGCCTGGTCGGCGCCGGCGGCATCGGCATGGCGCTGGACACCGCCCTCAACCTGTTCCAGTGGGACCGCGTCGCGCTGGTGCTGGCCGCCATCTTCGTGGTGGTGGTGCTGGCCGAGATCCTCATCACCCAGGCGCGCAAGCGCATTCTCTGACGCGCCCGCAACCGACGTTCCTTTGCGCCGCCCGGCAACGGGCGGTTTTTTTTGCCCGCCCGCGCGCGACTCCTGACCGCCGCGGCAAGCATCCACCCGGCAGCTGCAAATCTGAAAATGCCCCCTGTGGCGCGTCGCAGCCTGCCCGGGTCATTGCGCGGACGCAATCAAAGCGGAAAATGTCCCTCGACCGGCTTGCGGACGATTGTTGATGCACCGCAACCGCGTCTATGCTCCATGGGAGCGTTTGTGAAATAAATATGACCGGTCATCAAACCACCGGCCCCATTTGATTAAGATCTCGGCTTTTGCCGTTGGACACCCGCCGCCATGTCGGAACAGGAACTGAAACTGCACGTGCCCACGGCTTCCCGCCAGGCCGTGCTGCGAGAGATCAAGCAGCGCGAGGCGACGCGCATCCGCCTGCATGCGATGTACTTCGACACGCCCGAGCGCGAACTGGCCCGGGCACGCATCGCCATCCGCCTGCGCCAGGAGGGCCGCGACTGGGTGCAGACGCTGAAGATGCCCGGCATCAACGCCATCACCCGCATCGAACTGAACCACCCGCGCCCGGGTCCCGTGCTCGACCTGTCGGTCTATGCGGGCACCGAGGTCGAGGCCGCGCTGGCCGCAATCAAGGGCGAACTCGGCCTGCGCTATGAAACCGACGTGCAGCGCATGCTGCGCAAGGTGCGCACGCGCTACGGCACCGTCGAACTGGCCTACGACACCGGCATCCTGCGCGCCGGCGCGCTGGAGCTGCCGATCTCCGAACTCGAATTCGAACTGGTCTCGGGCCGCCCCGCCGCCATCTTCGCGGTCGCGCGCGGCTGGCAGCAGCGCCACAACCTGGTGCTGGACCCCCGCAGCAAGTCCGAGCGCGGCGACGCGCTGGCGCAATTGGCGCAACGCCTGGCCGATGTCGACGCCGTCCCGGGCGACGACATCGACAGCCGCCGTGCCCAGGCCATCGCGCTGTTCTGGGCGCCGCGCACCGCCGCCGCCGTCAAGCTGCGCGAAGACATGACCGCGGCGCAGGCCATGGGCCGCATCGCCGCCGAATGCCTCGACCAGATCGCCCGCAACGCCGCGGTGCTGGCCGAGGTCGACACCGAAGGCGTGTACCGCGCCGGCAATTCCGAGCACGTGCACCAGTTGCGCGTCGGCATCCGCCGCCTGCGGTCGGCCTGGAAGCTGTTCGACGGCTGGATCGGGCCGATCCCCGACGCCATCATGCAAGGCGTGCGCGCCCACTTCGCCGCCTTCGGCGCCAACCGCGACCAGGACGTGCTGAACGAAACCGTGGCGCCCGCGCTGATGCGCGCCGGCATGCCGGTCATTCCCATGGAAGCGGCGCCGCCCGAACAGGACGCCCGCGCCATCGCCGGCGGCAAGGCCTTCCAGGCGTGGCTGCTAGAACTGCTGGAATGGAGCCTGGACGTGCCGCCCGCGGTGCCCACCAGCGAAGGCCTGCCCGTCGCCAACGGCATGCCCAGCGATGCCGCGCCCGAGCCCGCCATCCGCCTGGAAGGCGGCATCGCCGGCCCCAGCGTCAAGCCCACCATCATCCCCATGCTGGCGCCCGAGCCCGATCCGCAGCAACTGCACAAGCAGTTGGCGCGGCGCCTGCACCGCTGGCACAGCAAGGTGGCCGACCAGGGCACCCAGTTCGCCACGCTCGACATCCCCACCCGCCACGAGCTGCGCAAGCGCGGCAAGCGCCTGCGCTACAGCCTGGCCTTCGCCGAATCGCTGCTGCCCCCGAGCAAGCTGCGCGGCTACCGCAAGCTGCTGTCGCGGGTGCAGGACATCCTGGGCGAAATCAACGACCTGGCGGTGGCCAAGGACTACTACGAGTCGTGTACGGCCACGCACCCACAGGCCTGGTTCGCGCTGGGCTGGATCAGCGCGCGCCTGGAAGAACTGGCGGTGGATGCGCAACGCGCCTTCGACGACCTGGCAAGCAGCAAGCCGTTCTGGAAGTAAGGCGGCGCGGTCCTTCGCGGACCGCGTTTGCGCCGGGCGCGAGGCCCGTGCCGGTATCAGCGGGACGGATCAGTCGGCCAGCAAGGCCCCGGCGAATTCGTCGGCCACGAACGGCTGCAGGTCTTCCAGGCTTTCGCCCACGCCGATCCAGTAAACCGGGATCGGCCGCACGCCCTGGCTGCCCGCCGCCACCGCCGCCAGCGTGCCGCCCTTGGCGGTGCCGTCCAGCTTGGTCACGACCAGGCCTGTCAGGTTGATGGCCGCGTCGAACGCGCGGATCTGCGCCAGCGCGTTCTGGCCGGTGTTGCCGTCCACCACCAGCAGCACTTCGTGCGGCGCGGCCGGATCGGCCTTGCCGATGACGCGGCGGATCTTCTTCAGTTCTTCCATCAGGTGCAACTGGGTCGGCAGGCGGCCGGCCGTGTCCACCATCACCACGCCCACGCCGCGCGCGCGGCCGGCGTTGACCGAGTCGAACGCCACCGCCGCCGGGTCGCCGCCATCCTGCGAGATCACGGTGACGTTGTTGCGGCTGCCCCATTCGATCAGTTGCTCGCGCGCGGCGGCGCGGAAGGTGTCGCCCGCGGCCAGCAGCACGCTGGCGCCCTGGCGCTGGAAGGTATGCGCCAGCTTGCCGATGGACGTGGTCTTGCCGGCGCCGTTGACGCCCGCGATCATCACCACCAGCGGCTGCGCGCGCTTCAGGTCGAAGGCGCGCTCCAGCGGGCGCAGGTGATCGGCCAGCAACTGGCGCAGCGCGGCCTTGACCTTGGCGGGGTCCTCGATGCGCTCTTTCTTGACTCGCGCGCGCAGCGCGGTCAGCAGCTTCTCGGTGGCTTCCAGGCCGGCATCGGCCATAATGAGCGCCGATTCGAGTTCCTCGAACAGGTTCTCGTCGACCTTGACGCCGACGAAGATGCCGCCAATGCTCTGGCCGGTGCGCGACAGCCCCTGCTTGAGCCGCGACAGCCAGGACGCCTTCTTGGGCGCGGCTTCCGGTTCGGGCGCGGCGGGAGCCGGCGCCGGCGGCGTGGCGACAGGTTGCGCAGCAGCCGGCGCGGGAGCCTCTGGCTGCTGTGGCACGGGCGCTGCGGCGACCGGCGCGGAAGCGACCGGCGGCGCGGCAACGGCCGGCGCAGCGGCGCTGGACGGCGCGGGAGAAGTGGGCGTGGGAGAAGCGGGCGCGGAAACCGGCGCGGACAGGGGCGCAGCCAAGGGCGCCGAGGCCTGCGGCTGCGGCACCACGGCCGGCGCCGGTTGCGGCACACTGGCCGGAGCCGGCGCGGGCACCTCGGCGGACGGCACCGGCAGGGTCACCTCGGGCGTCGCGACGGGCGCGAATTCGCGCGCCGGAACGGCGGGTTCGATGGGCTGGGCGGGAACCTCGGCCTCGGCTTGCGGCGCGATCCCGGCGTCCACCTGCTCCGGCGGCGGCGCGGGCTGGGCCGGCGCGGCGGGCGGAGGGGATTTTTTCTTGAAAAAGCGGCTAAACATGGGTAACAAGTATATTCGTATCGT
Organism: Achromobacter sp. 46006; assembly: GCF_059761975.1. Lineage (NCBI taxonomy): Bacteria > Pseudomonadati > Pseudomonadota > Betaproteobacteria > Burkholderiales > Alcaligenaceae > Achromobacter > Achromobacter sp. 46006. The sequence continues at coordinate 82,645 of NZ_JCBANN010000012.1, read as the reverse complement.
CGGAGGTCAATACCGGCGCACCCCTATCGTCGTGCCCGACGTGGAGACGCTCCGCCCGACGCCCGACCGGGTGCGGGAAACGCTGTTCAACTGGCTCAATCACCTGTGGGGCGGCGAATTCGCCGACAAGCAGGTGCTGGATCTGTTCGCCGGCAGCGGCGCCCTGGGTTTCGAGGCGGCCTCGCGCGGCGTGGCGCATGTGCAGATGGTCGAGCGGGACAAGACCGCCGCGTCCGCGCTGCGGACACTGCGCGACAAGCTCAAAGCCGACATGATACGCATCCATGTGGGCGATGCGATGCAGGTCGTCGAAAGAATGGATGCGTCCCGCTTTGACCTCATCCTGTTGGATCCGCCCTTCGGACAAGGCTGGCTGCCGCGCCTCTGGCCGATCCTGCCCGGCATCCTGGCCGAGGGCGGATTGGTCTACGTCGAGGCCGAAAGCCCCATCGAACCGCCCGACGGCTTCGAGATCCTGCGCCAGGACAAGGCAGGCGCGGTCCACTACCATCTGCTGGAATTTGCTGCATTGCGCAAATAGATCAATAATCCGAGCTTCGGAGGATGGTGTACACCACTAATAACGGTACGGAGCTCGCATGATCATCGCTGTTTACCCCGGCACTTTCGACCCGCTGACCAGAGGCCACGAAGACCTGGTCCGCCGCGCCGCCACGCTTTTCGACAAGGTCGTGGTCGGTATCGCCCACAGCCGCAACAAGAAACCCTTCTTCAGCATCGACGAACGCGTGGACATCGCGCGCGAAGTGCTGGGCCACTATCCCAACGTGGAAGTGCAGAGCTTCGGCGGCCTGCTCAAGGACTTCGTGCGCGACCAGGGCGGGCGCGTGATCGTGCGCGGCCTGCGCGCCGTGTCCGACTTCGAATACGAATTCCAGATGGCGGGCATGAACCGCCACCTGCTGCCCGACGTCGAGACCCTGTTCATGACGCCGTCGGATCAATACCAGTTCATCTCCGGCACCATCGTGCGCGAAATCGCCCAACTGGGCGGCGACGTCAGCAAGTTCGTGTTCCCCTCGGTGGAACGCTGGCTGCAGGAAAAGGCCAAGGAACGCCGCGAGCAATCCTGGCCGGGCTGAGCGTCCCGCTCCCCGCCTCACCGAACCCTCCCGGAGGGCGCCTTGTGCGCCCTCCCTGCATTTTGGCGGCCCGCGATCGCCAGGATGGGCAGGTCGACGCCAGGGGCATGCCGGGCGCCCGTCGGGCCCGGCAGTACAATTACAGTATCCCTGCCGGATTCCGTAGCCTCCCCATCATGGCCCTGACCATCACCGAAGAATGCATCAATTGCGACGTTTGCGAGCCCCAGTGCCCGAACGACGCGATTTCCATGGGCGAGGACTACTACGTCATCGACCCTGACCGCTGCACGGAATGCGTCGGCCACCACGACGAGCCGCAGTGCAAGGTGGTCTGTCCGGTCGAGTGCATCGAGCTGCATCCGCAATGGAATGAAGGCCAGGAACAATTGATGGCCAAGTACCGCCGCCTGACCGGTGCCGCATGAGCGACACCGCGCAACCCGTCTTCGATCCCCCCGCCACCCGACCCAACGCCCGCCGCGACCTGTCCGCCTCCGCGATCGCGGCCGGCCTGGTCGCCGTGCTGGTCAGCTTCGGCGGCACCGCCGTGCTGATGGTGCAGGCCGGCCACGCCGCCGGCCTGGACGCTGCCCGCATCGGTTCCTGGATCGGCTCGCTCAGCCTGGTGCTGGGCCTGGGCGGCGCGGCCTACAGCCTGCGCACCGGCCTGCCCATCGTCATGGCCTGGTCCACGCCCGGCGCGGCCCTGCTGGTCACCGCGCTGGCCGGCGTGCCCTTTCCCGAAGCCATCGGCGCCTTCGTGCTGGCCGCCGCGCTGACGCTGGCCTGCGGCCTGTTCGGCTGGATCGATCCCATCCTGCGCCGCATTCCCGGCGAAGTCGCCGCCGCCATGCTGGCCGGCGTGCTGCTCAATTTCGGCATGGGCGTGTTCACCAATATCGGCAAGCAACCCGCGCTGGTGCTGGCCATGTGCGCGGCCTACCTGGCGTGCCGCCGCTGGGCGCCGCGCTACGCCGTGCTGGTAGTGATGGCAGTGGCGGTGGCCATGGCCGCCGGCCTCGGCTTGATCCAGGTCGAGCAACTGGACTGGCGCCTGACCGAATTCGTCTGGACCACGCCGGCCTTCAGCATGCAGGCCGCGATCAGCCTGGGCGTGCCGCTGTTCGTGGTGGCGATGGCCTCGCAGAACCTGCCCGGCCTGGCCATCCTGCAGGCCGCCGGCTACCGTCCGCCGGCCTCGCGGCTGGTCGCCGCCACCGGTTTCCTGGGCCTGCTGGCCGCTCCCTTCGGCGCCCACAGCGTCACATTGGGCGCGATCAGCGCAGCCATCTGCACCGGCCCCGAAGCGCATGCCGAACCCGCCAAGCGCTACATCGCGGCGGCCACCTATGGCGTGAGCTATTTCGCGCTGAGCATCGTGGCCGGCGCGGTCGCGGTGTTCTTCCAGGCGCTGCCGGCCGCGCTGCTGGCGGCGCTGGCCGGGCTGGCGCTGCTGGGCACCATCATGGGCGGCATGGCAGCGGCGATGGCCAACCCGCAACGGCGTGAAGCCGCGCTCATCACGCTGCTGGCCACGGCCTCGGGCTTCAGTTTCTGGGGCATCGGTTCGGCATTCTGGGGACTGGCGGCGGGCCTGCTGGCCCACACTGTATTCGAATACACGCGCAAGCCCGCGGCCTAGACCCGCGCCGCCGCGCGTTGGACCGCCGTCCCGCCAGGCTCAGTCCGGCCAGGTGGCCACGGGTGTGTCCGGGTGCACCTTCATGATGCGGCAGGGTATCTGCACGAAATTCGAGATCCAGGCGGCGGCCAGTTCGCCTTCGTCGACCACGTCGATGACCTGCTCGCCGACCTTCATGCTGTAGCGCACGCTGTCGTCGTCCTCGATCACGTCCAGCGGGATATCCATGCGCAGCATGCCCGGCGCGCGCAGCACCAGGTAGCCCAGGCGCAGTTCCACCGCGATGTCGGCCAGCCGCGGACACAGCTCGCGGTTGAGCCACTGGCCCGAATCGTTGGCCACCAGCCATTGGCGGTGATAGGGCGCGGCCTCGGCCTGCGCCGTCATGCCGCATTGGGCAATGGGTTGGAAAGCGCCGGCGCTCATCTGCCCAGCAGCCCCTTGAGCGCCTTGTCGACCGCCGCGCCCCCCTTGCCCTTGCCGGTCACGGCTTCACGCAGCTTGTTCTCCAGGCTGCGCTTGAGGATACCGCCGATGGCATCCTTCCACAGCAGCGTGTACGTGGGCTTGTCGAACGGCCCCTTGATGTGCACGGGGATGGTCACGTCCTTCAGGTCGATCAGTTCCTTGCCCTCGGGGTCGGCGGCGGGGTTGACCACGCGGGCCCGCGCCACCAGGTTCAACTCGCTCTTGACGAAGTCGATGGTGGCCGGCTCGCCCTGCGTCACGCGCAACAGCGGCGACACCACGTTCAGGCGCTTGACGTTGGCCACGCCCTTGGTGAAGGCCAGGTCGGCTTCCATTTCGGAAAAGGCGGTCTGCTTGCTGGTATCGGCCGCCACGGTCTCGTCTTGCGACTCGGGCTTGAGCGCGGCCTTCAGTTCGCGCAGCGTCTGCGTCAGGTTGATGCCCTTGACGGCGCCGTCACGCAGCCGCACCTGCACGGTGCCGCCCAGTCCGCTCTTCATGGCATAGGCATTGGCGCCCGCGGTCTTCAGGTCCAGCGCCAGGCTGCCGGTGCCGCTCAGCACGTTGCGCTGCGCCAAGTCCACCAGCAGCGGCTCTATGGCGATGCCCGCCAGCGACATCTTGGTGGCCAACTGGTTGCCCTGCGCCGCGTCCAGCGACAGCGCGCCGGCGAGCTTGCCGCCGTAGAGGCCGGCGGTCAGGCTGGAGATGTCGAGCTTGCCGCGATCAAGCTTGACGGCGGCCGCGACCTCATCGGCCTTCAGGCCGCGCACCACCAGCTTGCCCACCTTGAGCGTGCCGTTCACGCTGGGGCCGACCAGCGCCGACAGATTGATCGAATCGTCCGCGGGCGCGGCCGGCGCCGGTTGCGCCGGCTTGTTCTCGTCTTTCTTGCCGTCGGCGGGCGGCTTGGCCGGCGCGGCGGCGGCAACGGCCGGCGGCACCAGCTTGTCCAGGTCCAGCGTATCCACCGCCAGCGCGAACTTGACCTGCGGCGCATCGCTCAGCTTGGCGATGTCGGCGGTCAGGTCGAACTTGCCGCCTTCCAGCACGGCGTTGATCTTGCTGCTGGCCGTGTCCTTGAGCAGGTCGACGTTGAGACTGCCGATCACGGGAATCTGCAGGCTGCCCTTGGGCAGGCCCGGATCGGTGATACTGACGTCGCCGCGCAAGCCCGACAGGCCGCCCTGGCGCTGCAGCAGGTTCAGCGTCAACGGCGAGGCGAAAGTCAGCTTGACGACCCGGTCGCCACGCTTGGAGGTGCTGTCGAGCTTGGCCTCCTTGATGTCGAGTTCGGCGGCGTTGCCGCTGATGCCATTCAAGCCGAAACTGGCATCCAGGCCGCTCAGCCGCACGCGGCCGGTCAGCGCCTCGCCAGTGGCCTGCGTCGGCGAGATATTCAGCGCCGGCGCGTCGACGGCGAACTCGAACGGCCCATCGGCCACGCCCCCCTTGGCGCGCACCGCCAGCTTCTCGATCTGCAACTGGCTCTTGTGCGGATCGATCGACAGCTTGGGCATCGCCACGCTGGCTTCGACATTGGTGGCGCGCGCCGCTGGATCGGTGACGTCTCCCTGGAACACGACCTCCAGGCCAGCCACATTCAATGCCGATTTCTGGCCATTGAACGCGAGGTTGCCGCGCATCGCCAGGCTCTTGGCTTCGGCGCCCGGCAGCTTGCCGTCCATGCGCAGATCCAGCTTCTGCGCCGCGTAGCGCTTGGCCGACGGGTCCAGCGTCAGCAACGCCTGGCCGGTCAGGTTGGCGTCGATGCGCGGATTGCCCCCTTCGATGCGCGCGGCCAGGCGCACGTCGAAAGGCTGGTTGAACGTGACGCGGCCCGTATTGGCATTGATCTTGGTGACCGCCACGGCCATGCCGGACATTTCGTCCTGCAACAGCACCTCGCCGTCCTTCAGGTCGAGACCGGCGATGTCGATCTGCATGTTGTTGCGCGACGGCGGCAGCGTGCCACTGGTGAGCGCCTGCGCGGCGGTCTGGGCGGCGCCGGCGAGCGCCTCGGCCGGATTGGCGGGCGTGGCCACCACCGGCGCGGTACCGCCCACCAGATTGCTGAAATTGAACTGACCGTCTTTGTTGCGCACCACCCGCGCCTTGAAGCCGCTGATGGCCACATGGTCGACCACGAAGCTGTTGGACAGCAGCGGCCACACGGCCACCGCCAGGCGGGTGCTGTCGATCGAGGCGAAGGTATCGGTGCTATTGACCTCGGACAGCGACACGCCCTGCACCGACAGGCCGATGCGCGGGAACAGCGAAAGCTGGATCTCGCCATCGATGGTGAGGGTGCGGTGATAGCGTTCCTGCACCAACTCTTCGAGCTTGTACTTGTACGCGTTGGGGTCGAACGTCAGCAAAAAGATGGCCAGGCCAACGACGGCCACGACAATCAACACCACCAGGCCTATCAGAATGCGCTTGAACCACGTTTTCATTGCCGCCCCGTCGGTACCTCGACTGGTAATCCTTGAATGCCACCCCCCGCGTCCGGCGCGGGAATGGCGCTATGCCGTCGCGCCCGGCGCGTGGCTTCCTGATTTGTCCGTCTTCGATCGCGTGCCGCCGCGAGCGCCAGGCCGGGAGCCGGGACGCCAAGCGGAAAGGAACTGCCATGGAAAGACCTGCTGAAAGACGCCGGCAACACCAGCGTGCACATACCGCTATCGTAACAAATCGGGCCCACCTGCGCGCCGGGCCCGAAACTGACGGTTTTCTGTCTTGCGGATTGTAGGGCTAGAATGATTGACTCATCAATCATTGATCCATCCAACAATGCCCGCCGCCGCCCCCAGCACCCCTTTTTCACCCGGCCAGGTGCTTCCCTTCCGCCAGACCCTGCTCGCCATGCTGGGCATGTGCTTCGTCATGATGATGGTGGCCATCGACCAGACCGTGGTGGGCACCGCGCTGCCCACCATCGTGGCCGAACTCAAGGGCTTCGAGCTGTACGCCTGGGTGGCGACGTCCTACCTGCTGACTTCGGTCATCACCGTGCCGATCTTCGGCCGCCTGGGCGACTACTACGGCCGCAAGCCATTCGTGGTCGCCGCGATCGTGCTGTTCACGCTGGCCTCGGTGCTGTGCGGCGCCGCCGACAGCATGTTCACGCTGGTGCTGGCGCGCGCCCTGCAGGGCGTGGGCGGCGGCATGCTGGTGGGCACCGCCTTCGCCTCCATCCCCGACCTGTTCCCGGATCCGCACGTGCGGCTGCGCTGGCAGGTCATGCTCAGTTCGGCCTTCGGCATCGCCAACGCGGTCGGCCCGACGCTGGGCGGCGCGCTGACCGAGCACTACGGCTGGCGCTCGGTGTTCTACGTCAACCTGCCCATCGGGATTCTCGGCCTCTGGTTCGTGGCGCGCTACCTGCCGCACCTGCGCAACCACACCAGCGGCAAGGTGCGCCTGGACTGGCAGGGCGCGCTGCTGATCGCCGCCGCGCTCGGCAGCCTGCAACTGCTGGTGGAGCTGCTGCCCAAGGAAGGCGCCAGCGCCGCCATCGTGCTGCTGGGCGCCGGCAGCGTCGCCGCCTTCGGCCTGCTGTACTGGTGGGAACGGCGCTGCCCGCACCCGCTGCTGCCCTTCGACATGTTCCGCAACCGCGGCCTGGCGATGCTGTTCATGCTGGCATTGCTGGTGGGCGTGACCATGTATTCGCTGCTGTTCTACGCGCCGCTGCTGCTGCAGGGCGGCTTCGGCCTGTCGCCGCAGGACGCCGGGCTGCTGATCACGCCGATGGTGGTCTTCATCACCGTGGGCAGCATCGTCAACGGCCGCATCATCACGCGCATCCGCAACCCCAACCGCATGCTGTACGCGGGCTTCATCCTGCTGGCGTTGTCCTGTCTGGGCATCGTCACCACTCATAGCTACACGCCGCAGGGCCTGATCGCCGCCTACATGCTGATGGCCGGGCTGGGCATGGGCTTCATCATGCCCAACCTGACCGTGTTCGCGCAGCAGACCGCCGGCCGCAGCCATCTGGGCATCGCCACCGCGCTGCTGCAGTCGCTGCGCATGATCGGCGGCATGCTCGGCACCGCCGTGGTCGGCACCATGGTCAGCCACAGCTATTTCAGCGGCGTCGAATCGACCCTGCGCGGCGCCTCGGCGCGCTGGCTGCCGCAACTGGACGACCCGCAGATGCTGGTCAATCCCCAGGCCCAGGCCCAGTTCCTGGCACAATTGGCGCATCAAGGCCAGGATGGAACGTCGCTGATCGAGATCGCGCGCGTGGCGCTGGTCGGCGCCATCCACGAAGGGCAGCTCATTGCCCTGGCGGTCGCGGTGCTGGCGCTGTGGTGCGTGCGGCGCGTCCCCCTGGTGCAATTGGCGCGTCCCACCAAGCCGGAGCCCGCCGCCGTCGGAGAGTAGCTTTTGCCCAAACAACAACAGGGCCTGCAGGTCATCCAGCACATGGGCCAGACCTACCGGGTCATGCAGAGCGCCTTCAGCGGCAGGGTTGGCCACGCGCTGCCGCGCTGGCGCATCCTGCTGGCGCTGCACGAATGCGGCCAATGCTCGCAGAAGCACCTGGCCGAACGCTGCCGCCTCGACCCCGCCTCGCTCACCCGGCAGTTGCAGGCCATGCAGAAACTCGGCTGGATCGCGCGCGCCATCGATCCGAACGACAACCGCCTGACCAACGCCCGCCTCACGCCAGCGGGCCAGGCGGTGGTCGACGAAGCCCTGCCCAAGCGCGCGGCCTTCTTCGAAGAATCGCTCAAGGGCTTGTCGACCGCCGACGTCGACACGCTGAACCGCGTGCTCAACGTGCTGGAAGCCAACTTCCTGCGCGCGGCCGGCGGCGACAGGGCCGAATAACGGCACGCCGGCCGCCCGCGGCGTCGCTCCAGCGCCAAGGTCAACGACCTTCCAGCCCGTGCCGCTTCGGGTAGGCAACACCCCATCGTCCGCGCGTGCCATTGACACCGCGAAACGTTATTGAATAACATTCAATTAATCTATTGATTGTTGTTCAATATTGCCGGAGGCCCCCCCGCATGTCCCCCGATCTATTGCTTCGCGCCGCGCTTATCGGCATCGGCGCCACCCTCGTGATGGACCTGTGGGCACTGCTGCTCAAGCGCCTGTTCGGCGTGCCATCGCTGGACTACGCCCTGGTCGGCCGCTGGCTCGGCCACCTGCCCCAAGGCCGCCTGACGCACCTCGGCATCGCGCGTTCCGCGCCCATAGGCGGCGAACGCGCCATCGGCTGGCTCGCCCACTACGGCATCGGCATCCTGTTCGCCCTGCTGCTGCTGGCGATCTGGGGGCCGGGCTGGGCCGCGCGGCCAACGCTGCTTCCGGCGCTGATCGTCGGCATCGCCACGGTCGCGGCGCCGTTCCTGATCCTGCAACCCGGCATGGGCGCCGGCATCGCCGCGTCGAAAACCCCGAAACCCGGCGTGGCGCGGTTGCGCAGCCTGATGGCGCATGCATCGTTCGGCGTGGGGCTGTACCTGGCGGGATGGCTCGTGGCGCAGGCCCTAGAGGCCTGAAACGGCGCGCATCCGCACGCGTTTGCCCGGCCCGGATGCCTTCGCCGCGCACGCGTTTTGCCAATCCGGATGCCTTTGCGGCGCAGGCCTCACGTCAACCCGAGCAGCCTTGCCGCGCACGCGTTTTGCCAATTCCGCCAGGGGCTTTTAAAGTATCGGCCTGGATCACATTCATCGAGGTATTCGTCCCATGCGCCATTGATGCCGCCGTCGCAATGACGGCCAGTCTCCACCCGCCCCCGTTCGCAGGGGGAGTTCCTGGCATCTCTGGAAGCATCACGCATGACGACTCCCTATCTCACGCTGGAACGCGTGTCGTACCTGCTGCCCGACGGCAGCCCGCTTTTTTCCGGACTCGACGAAACCTTCGACCAACGCCCCACCGGCCTGGTCGGGCGCAACGGCGCCGGCAAGACCGTGCTCGCGCGCATCCTGGCGGGGCAGTTGCCGCCGTCGAGCGGACGCTGCCTGCGATCGGGCAGCGTCTTCTACCTGGCCCAACAGGTTTCCCCGCCCGCCGGCGCCACCGTCGCCAGCCTGGCCGGCGTGCAATCCGCGCTGGACGCCCTGGCGCGCATCGAAGCCGGCAGCAGCGCGCCGGAAGACTTCGAGCAAGTCGGCGATCGCTGGGATATCCACCAACGCCTGCAACACGCGCTGGCTCGCGACGGCCTGGGCCATCTTGACGCCGCGACGCCGGCCAGCGCCCTCAGCGGCGGCGAAGCCATGCGCGTCGCGCTGGCCAGCGCCATGCTGTCCGAAGCCGAATTCCTCATCCTGGACGAACCCACCAACCACCTGGACCGCCGCAACCGCGACGCGCTGATCGAACAACTGCGCCATTGGCCCCGCGGATTGCTGGTCGTCAGCCACGACCGGCGCCTGCTCGACACCCTGGCGCGCATCGTGGAGTTGTCATCGCTGGGCCTGCGCGGCTACGGCGGCAACTACAGCGTCTATGCCGCCAGCAAGGCCCACGAACGCGCCAATGCGCTGGAGCGGCTGGAACACCGCAAGCTCGAGCGCCGGCGCGAAGAGCAGGCGATGCAGGCCCAGCGCGAACGGCAGGAGCGTCGGCAGGCGCGCGGCCAGCGGCACGGCAAGCAGGCCAACCAGGCCAGGATCCTGCTCGATCGGCAAAAGGGCCGCAGCGAGGATTCGGCCGGCAGACTGAAGCAGCAACACGCAGTCGCCCACGAACGCTTGGCACAGGCCGTGCGCGAGGCCGCCGCGCAAGTCGAAAACGACGCCGCAATCTCGCTGCACGCCCTGCCCGTCGCACAGGCGGCGCAGCGGCGCGTGGCGCAACTGGACGCCGTCACGTTGCCTTTCGTGGCGGCCCCTACCCGCCATGTCAGCCTGCTGCTGGGCGGCCAGCAACGCGTGGCGGTCACCGGCCCGAATGGCTGCGGCAAGTCGACCCTGCTGAAAGTGCTCGCGGGCCAGCTTGCGCCCCTGTCCGGCGCGAGGACGGCGGCGCCCGAAAGCGTCTATCTCGACCAGCGGCTGGCCGGCCTGGCATCGGAGCGGCCCGTGCTCGAACAACTGCAAGCCGCCAACCCCAACCTGGACGAAGGCGAACTGCGCACACGCCTGGCCCACCTCGGCCTGGATGCGCGCAAGATCCTGGCGCCCAGCGGCTCGCTCAGTGGCGGCGAACGCCTGAAGGCCGCGCTGGCGTGCGCGCTCTACGCCGATCCGCCGCCGCGCCTGTTGTTGCTGGACGAACCGGGCAATCACCTCGACCTGCCCTCCCTGCTCGCCCTGGAAAGCCTGCTGCGCGGCTATGCGGGCGCGCTGGTCGTGGTGTCGCACGACGAGGCGTTCCTGGACAACCTGGCGCTCACGGACAGGCTGCGGGCCACGCAACAGGGTTGGCTGCTGGAGCCCTGGTAAGCGTTCGCACGCCATGCCGACGCATCGGCATGGCGGCAAGGCCCCGCGCGCGGCGCAATCGCACAGCCTGATCCCGTTCTCGCGGCTCGCTGCCCCCTTAAACAAGTCCTCTTTTGCCGGCCCATTGCGCGTTGCGTGGTCCAACCCGGCCGACTTCCGGCATATTCCCCGACAGCCATTTAGATAAATAAAAATGCAAATCAATGGCGCTTCTTTTCCAACATGAATAGGGATGGATTGTCATGCACCACCACTCGTCGAGCCCGTCCGTACTGCTTGGCCTGATCACGCTTGCCCTGGCCAGCGCGTCCGCCCCCCTCCAGGCGCGGCAGCCGGATGGCGCCGGCAACGCATCGCCCGGCCCCGCCACGCTGCCGGCCATTGAAGTGAGCGGCCAGGCAGACGAACCCACCGAGGCGACGCGCGCCTACACCGTACCCTCGACCCGCGCCTCGACCGGTCTGACGCTCAGCCCCAAGGAAACGCCCCAGTCCGTGTCGGTGGTGACCCGCCAGCAGATGGACGACCAGGGCATGCAGTCCATCGGCGATGTCCTGGGCAGCACCACGGGCATCACTTTTGTCGAACTGGACAACGGCGGGCGCACCACCTATCGCGCCCGCGGATTCGACATCACCAACTACAAGGTCGACGGCCTGTCGATCATCGGCGCATCCTCGTTCAACGGCGGCGGCAGCGGCGCGATCAACATGGATCTCTACGACCGCGTCAGCATCGTGCGGGGCGCGAACGGATTGTTGGGCGGCACCGGCGACCCCTCCGCCACCGTCGACCTGGTGCGCAAGCGGCCCGGCCGCGAGCTCGGCGCGAGCCTGACCCTGCGCACCGGAAGCTGGAACAAGAAAAATGCCGTCGGCGACATCAACATCCCGCTGGCGGCGAACGGCCGCGTGCGCTCGCGCCTGGTATTCAGCGGCGAGAACTCCGACGAGTTCCGCGAACACTCCAGCATCGAGCGGCAGGGCTTCCTGGCCAGCCTCGCCATGGACGTGACGGACCGCACGCAGGTCGGCCTGGGCTTCCAGTACGAACACAGCATCTTCCACGGCGCCTCCTGGGGCGCCAACGTGCCCGCCTGGTTCGCGGACGGATCGCCAACCCATTTCCGCCGCAGCCTCAACCTGGCGGCGGACTGGAGCAAGACCGACATGGAAACGAAGACGCTGTTCGCCTCGCTCGACCACCGCTTCGACAACGACTGGAAGCTGCGCGCCAATTATGCCCACACCTCGCGCGCGGACCTGAACAACAAGGGCGCCATCAAGGTCAACAACGGCAGGGTCCGCTGGCCCCATTGGAATCAGGACGGCAGCGGCGCCTACCTCAATGCCATCCATTCGGAAACGGAAGGCGAAACCGACGCGTTCTCGCTGGATCTCTCGGGCCCCCTGGAACTGTTCGGACGCCGGCATGAACTGCTCGTCGGCCTGAACGGCTCACGCATGGACGAACCGTCCTGGACCTTCAACAGCAGCAACTGCAGCATCGACGGCATCGCCGGCTTCCGGGGCCGTTGCCAATACCGCACCGAGCTGCCCGTCGCGGACTGGCGCGCCTGGCGCGGCGACGAATACGGCAACATCCGCGCGTTCCGCACCGACGCCCGCCGCGTCACGCGGACAACACTCTATGGCGGCTACGTCGCGGGCCGCTTCGAGCTCGCCGACGACCTGACCCTGATCACCGGGCTGCGCCGCAGCGCCTACCAGATCCACAGCGACAACTACAACGCGGCGGGCGTCCGCGGCGCGCGCACCGGCGAAAACGCCGCCCACGCCTGGACGCCCTACTACGGCCTGGTCTACGGGTTGACGCCCAACTACTCGATCTACGCCAGCTACACCGACGTATTCACGCCGCAGACCAGCAAGAACGAAAGCGGCGACACCCTCAAGCCCATCACCGGCGCCAGCTACGAGGCCGGCATCAAGGGCGAATGGTTCAATGGCGCGCTCAATGCCGCCGTGTCGGCATTCCGCAGCCTGCAGAAGAACGTCGCCCTGAAAGATGGCGACAGCTTGACGCCCGATGGCGACCAAGCCTACCGGCCCGGCACTGGCGTCATCGCCAAGGGCATCGACGCCGAAATCGCCGGCGCCGTGACGGCCGCCTGGAACGTCTATCTGGGCTACACCTATCTGGACGTCGGCAACACCGACACCGCCGAGCGCCCCGACCCGCGCCATCTGCTGCGGCTGAATACCACCTACCGGCTGCAGGGAATGCTGCGAGGGCTGACCATCGGCGGCGGCCTGACCTGGCAAGGCAAGACGGTGTCCGAGCCCTACCCTGGCCGGCCGGACGGCCGCGGCGGCTTCGACGACTCGCCGATTCCGCTGAAGGGCTATGCGCTGTTCAACGCGATGGCGCGCTACGACATCAACCGCCATCTGTCGGCCATGCTGAACGTCAGCAATCTGTTCGACAAGACGTACTATCGGCAGTATGGGTTCTATAACGGCCTGATCTATGGCGAGCCGCGCCGGGTGACGTTGAGCTTGCAGGCGAAGTTTTGAATACCGCGCTACCCGTGTCGGAGCAGTACGTACTCCACCATCCGCTCGCGCCGGTCCCATACCGGCGCATGCGGATTCGCGCACTCGTCTGACTCATATATTTCTAATGCACGCAGGCATCGACGCCTCGCTCGGCTTGGAAAGACGCGTCTGCCGATGCCTACAAAAGGTCGAGCCTTTCCGGCTATTCGGCGGTGTGCTTATTCATGCTCGCCTCCCAGCTCTCGCTCGATCTGTTCGATGCTAGGCAGGCTGGTTTGCAGCTCTTCAGGCAGGGATTCCAACAGTTTGTACTCGGCAATACCCATGGGTTGTGTTTTGTCACCCAAGGCGTATTCGGCCACCACCTTGTTTTTGCTCTTGCACAGCAGCAGGCCAATGGTGGGGTTGTCCTGTTCGTGCTTGACCTGACGATCTACGGTGGTGAGGTAAAAACCCAGTTGCCCCAGATGCTCTGGCCTGAAGGCGCCTCCCTTGAGTTCGATGACGACGTAACAGCGCAGCTTCAGGTGGTAGAACAGCAGGTCGATGAAGAACTCCTCACCCCCCACGTTCAGCAACACTTGCCGCCCAACAAAGGCAAAACCCGCGCCCAGCTCCAGCAGAAACTCGGTAACGTGTTTGACCAGTGCGTTTTCGATTGCCCGTTCCTGCGCTTCCTCGGTCAGGCCGAGAAAGTCAAAACGGTAGGGGTCTTTCAGCGACTCGCGAGCAAGGTCGGATTGGGGTGCGGGCAAGCGCGTGTCGAAATTGGTGACGGCCTGACCATTGCGTTCCAGCAGCTTGGCTTCAATCTGCATAACCAGCACATTGCGCGACCAGCCATGTTCGATGGCCCGGGCAGCATACCAACGGCGGGCTTCAGGACTGGACAGCTTGTCCAGCAACGCAAGTTGGTGGTACCAGGGCAATTGTGCAAGTACCTCTTGCACAAATGAAACGTCCGGCCAGGCTTGGGCAAAGGCACGCATGTACTTGAGATTGCGCGGGGAAAACCCTTTCATGTCAGGGAAAGCGGTGCGCAGGTCATGGGCCAGCCGCTCGATGACCTTGGCTCCCCAGCCTTGTTCGGTTTGCCGTTGCAAGATGTCCTGGCCGATCTGCCAGTAGAGCAGCACCAACTCACGGTTGACAGCACGCGTCGCGTGCTGTTGAGCCGTGGAAATGCGGACTTTCAGCTCTCCCAGCCAGTGGTCGTAGCCTTCGGGCACGGACATCAAGGAGGCGGGCTTGTCGCTCATGCTGCGTCTCCGCTGGTGGCATTGAGCGCGGCCAGTAGTTCTGTTTTCAGCGCCCGTTGTGCCTCGGCGAGTTGCTGGGTGATTTGCTGGTATTCGGCCATTGGCTCATTCGGATCACCATACTCGACGGCTACTTCATGCGGGTCTTGCAGGAATAGCTCGTGATCCGATGATATCTTGACATGTGAATGCATCATTTCAAGATGAACACAGCCGGAAGGCAACACCAATTCAGCAGGTGTCGCATCTCACAACGTTCAAATGGGGTAATTCTCCGACTCATTACCCTCATTGGCGGATTCATTACCGCTATTCGATGGCCATCGAATAAGTGGCCGAATTGGGCTATTCACGCCCGCCAGCCCCTCAGAACGCCCCCCAGTCAAAGCCGCGCGACGACAGACACATCCACCCTCAACTTCAACGCGGTCGTCCAGAGTCGGACGAGCAATTGGAGCTCGGCGGACCATAACGATGGTTTGAGAGACCTTTCACAACCACCACGGGCTGCCGAGCACCCAGCAATTAACCAGGAATGGGACCGCCCCGTCAGACGTTGAACAGGAAATTCATCACATCGCCATCCTGCACGATGTATTCCTTGCCTTCCGCCCGCATCTTCCCCGCTTCCTTCGCCCCCTGCTCACCCTTGTAGGTGATGAAGTCTTCGTAAGCGATGGTCTGCGCGCGGATGAAGCCGCGTTCGAAGTCGGTGTGGATGACGCCCGCGGCCTGGGGCGCGGTGGCGCCGATCGGCACGGTCCAGGCGCGCACTTCCTTGACGCCGGCGGTGAAGTAGGTCTGCAGCCCCAGCAGCTTGAAAGCGGCGCGGATCAGGCGGTTCAGGCCCGGTTCTTCCATGCCCATGTCCGACAGGAAGGCCTGGCGGTCGGCGTCGTCCAGGTCGACGATTTCCGATTCGATGGCGGCGCAGATGGCCACCACCGGCGCGTTGCGCGCGGCGGCGAATTCGGTCAGGCGGTCCAGCAGCGGGTTGTTGGTGAAGCCGTCGTCGGCCACGTTGCCCACGTACATCGCGCGCTTGGCGGTGATGAAGCAGAGCTGGGCGATGTCGGCCTTTTCCTCGGTGGACAGGTCGAGCGCGCGGATCGGCTTGGCTTCGTTCAGCTGGGCCACGCACTTTTCCAGCACGGCGACGATGCGCTGCGATTCCTTGTCGCCGGAACGGGCGGTCTTCTGGTGGCGCTGCAGGGCCTTTTCGGCGGTCTGCAGGTCGGCCAGCGCCAACTCGGTTTCGATGACTTCGATGTCGGCGATCGGGTCGACCTTGCCGGCCACGTGGATCACGTTGGGATCCTCGAAGCAGCGCACCACGTTGACGATGGCGTCGGTTTCGCGGATGTGCGAGAGGAACTGGTTGCCCAGGCCTTCGCCCTTGCTGGCGCCCGCCACCAGGCCGGCGATGTCGACGAATTCAACCGTGGCCGACAGGATGCGCTCGGGCTTGACGATCTCGGCCAGCTTCTGCAGACGCGGATCCGGCACCTCGACCACGCCGACGTTCGGCTCGATGGTGCAGAACGGATAGTTCTCGGCGGCGATGCCGGCGCGGGTCAGAGCGTTGAAGAGTGTCGATTTGCCAACGTTGGGCAGGCCGACGATGCCGCATTGCAGAGCCATGGGAATCCTGTGTAAGTACGGTATTGATCGTTAACGTTCTAGTTTACCCCGCCGGGCGGCGCGCCATGATGACGGCGCCCCGGGGACGGACGGCTCAACCGGCCGCAGTGGGGGCCCAGCGCATCACGACCCAGATCAGCAAAATGGGGCCGGCGTTGAACATGGCGTGCAGCGCGATGGCCGCGCCGATGCCGCGGCGGATGCGGATCCAGCCCAGCACCAGCCCGGTCAGCCACTGCGGCAGCACCAGCAGCGGCAGCAGCCAGTACGGTGTGTGGTTGAAGACGAAGTTGGTCAGGTGCACGGCGGCGAAGGTCAGCGCCACCAGGTGGAAGACCCAGCCGAAGTGCTTAAGGTAATTGCGGCGCCAGGCCGTGCGCCAGCCCTTGAGCGGTTGTGGACGCGGCCGCAGCGACCAGCATGCCAGCAGCACGAAGGCGGCCAGCAGCAGGCCGGTCCAGATGCGCGGGCCGTACAGCACCACCGGCAGCAGGGCCGGGCACAGCCACAGCGCCTGCTTGGGACGTCGCAGGCCGTAGCGGAACAGCATTTCCTCGACCAGCGGGGCCCAGATCACGGCTGTCAGCCAGGGGATGTTGGCGGGGTCCAGCCGATGCGTGACGCCGCCGACGCCAGCCGCGGCGACCGCCACCGGCCCCAGCGCAAACAAATTGATCAACCACAGCACCGCGGCCCAGGCCAGCAGGCGGCCGGGGCCGACGCCCGGCCACCAATCCGACACCCAGCCGATCGCCGGCGTCCGTCCGGGCAAGCGGCGCAGCGGATGCGGGCGGCGTACGAAACGCCAGAAATCCGCGAGTTCATTGCGAAAGCGTGGCTTGCGCGGCGCCGCGGAGACCGGGTCGAAGCTCATCGCGCGTCGTTGCCGCTGTGCAACTGGCGGGTGGCCAGCGCGAAGTCGCCGGCCAGCATGGCGGGCACCACGGCGCGGCAGCGGTCGATGACCGCCTCGATCTCCTTTTGCTCCTCGCGCCGCGGCGGGTGCAGCACGAAGTCCGCCACCTGCTGCGCCAGGCCGAGCGTGCGCGGATGGCCGATGCCGATGCGCAGGCGCCAGAAGTTCGGGCTGCCCAGCGCGGCCTGGATGTCCTTCAGGCCGTTGTGGCCGGCGTGGCCGCCGCCCTGCTTGAGTTTCACCTGGCCCGGCATCAGGTCGAGTTCGTCGTGCAGCACCAGCACCTGCTCCGGCGTCAGCTTGTAGAAACGCGCCAGCGCCCCGACCGCCTGGCCGGAACGGTTCATGTAGGTGTTGGGCTTGAGCAGCAGGACGTTGTCGGCCCCCAGCCGGGCCTTGGCCACCATGCCGAAGAACGACTTCTCCAGCGCGAACGAAGCGCGCAAGTCGTCCGCCAGGTGGTCGGCCAGCCAGAAGCCCGCATTGTGGCGGGTGGTTTCGTAGTCGGGACCGGGGTTACCCAATCCCACGATGAGGCGTATGGGAATAGACATGATGGGGCTGTTTAAACCAAAAAACCCTGCGCATGCAAATGCACACGCAGGGTTTCGGGCAAAAGCCGCGGGAAAGCCGAGGCTTTCCGGCAGGACTTAGGCGGCGGGAGCTTCCTCGGCAGCGTCGTCGGCGGCAGCGCCGCCCTTGACGACGGCGGCGGCCAGCAGCGGGTTCTCTTCACCACCGTGCGGGACGTAGGTCACGCCCATCGGCAGCTTGATGTCTGCCAGGTGGATCGAACCGCCAGCCAGGATGTCGGCCAGGTTGACTTCGATGAACTGGGGCAGCGCCGACGGCAGGCAAGTGATTTCCAGTTCGGTGGCGACGTGGCTGACGATCGCGCCGCTCAGCTTGACGGCCGGCGAGATTTCAGCGTTCACGAAGTGCAGCGGCACCTTGGTGCGCAGCGCCTGGTTGGCGTCGACGCGCTGGAAGTCAACGTGCAGGACTTGCGGCTTGTAGGCGTGCCATTGAACCGAACGCAGCAGCACTTGCTCGGCCTTGCCTTCGAACTGCATTTGCAGGATCGACGCGTGGAACTCTTCCTTGCGCAGGGCGTGGTAGATCTCGTTGTGGTCGAGTTCGATGTTCAGCGGGGCAGCCGAACCACCATAGACGATGGCGGGAACGCGGCCCGCGCGGCGCAGGCGGCGGCTCGCACTCGAACCCTGGACGCTACGCGCAGTGGCAGTGAATTTCATGGAAAACTCCAAAAACAATAATTGGCGAAGCGGACTTCACCGGTTAAAGACACGGCGCACAACAGGTGCGCCGTGTTGCTTGCGTCTTGCCGCGACCAGCAAGACACAAAAAACGGGTGGGCTGGCGTCAGTCGACGAACAGCGAGCTGACCGATTCCGCGTTCGAGATACGCAGGATGGTCTCGCCCAGCAGCGCGGCGCACGACAACTGGCGGATCTTGCCGCTGGCCTGGCCTTGCTCGGAGAGCGGAATGGTGTCGGTGACGACCAGTTCGTCCAGCGCCGACGCTTCGATGCGATCGATGGCGCCACCGGACAGCACGGGGTGCGTGCAATAGGCGTAGACGGCGCCGGCACCGCGGTCTTTCAGGGCCTGGGCCGCCTTGCACAGCGTGCCGGCGGTGTCGACCATGTCGTCCATGATAATGCAGGTGCGGCCATCGACTTCGCCGATGATGTTCATCACTTCCGACACGTTGGCGCGCGGACGGCGCTTGTCGATGATGGCCAGGTCGGCTTCGAGCTGCTTGGCCAGCGCGCGGGCGCGCACCACGCCGCCGATGTCCGGGGACACCACGACCAGGTTCGAGAAATTGCGGCGCCAGATGTCGCCCAGCAAAATCGGACCGGCGTAGATGTTGTCCACGGGGATGTCGAAGAAGCCCTGGATCTGGTCGGCGTGCAGGTCCATCGTCAGGACGCGGTCGACGCCAGCCACTTGCAGCATGTTGGCCACCACCTTGGCCGAGATCGCGACGCGCGCCGAGCGCGGGCGGCGATCCTGGCGGGCGTAGCCGAAATAGGGAATCGCGGCGGTGATGCGGCCGGCCGAGGCGCGGCGCAGGGCATCGACCATCACCATGATTTCCATCAGGTTGTCATTGGTAGGCGCACAGGTGGGCTGCAGGACGAAGACGTCCTTGCCGCGCACGTTCTCGTTGATCTCGACCATCACCTCGCCGTCCGAGAAGCGACCGACGGTCATCTTGCCCAGGGACATATCGAGGTGGTTGACTACGTCCACGGCCAGCCGAGTGTTGGCCGTGCCCGTGAAGATCATGAAGCTATCGTTTGCCATGATGGATGATGCGATGGTCGTTTCGAGACACTAACGAGGTGATGCGAGAACCTGCTGGAACCGGAAAATAAAAAAGCTGCTGAACCCGGGCCAGTGTCTTACAGGCGTGTTCAACAGCTTTGTTATGTATTCGGTTGGCTGGGGAGGAAGGATTCGAACCTTCGCATGCCGGAATCAAAATCCGGTGCCTTAACCAGCTTGGCGACTCCCCAACTATCTTGCAATCCAATTCCGCAACGGATGTTCAGTCAACCCAGGACATGCCTGCACTAACCGGAACCGTGGATGCGTTGTGCTGCCTGTGCCATCTGCGTTTTTGCAGTTTGCTTCAACAGCGCCGCGCATTGTAGCGGTAATTTCCGTTTTCGCCAAAACGGCCTCCGATAGTTCGGAAAATTCGGCGTATAAACACGCGCCAGATCCCGACATGCGAACTTGGGTTCCCGTGTTTTTCAACACACCCTGCTCTGCAAGCCACCGCGATGCCCTGAGAACCTCAGGATAAAGTCGGTAGACCACCGGCTCCAGATCATTTTTCCCGAAGGAAAATGTTGGCGAAGCAAGAAAGTCCGCTATTGTGATGTAAGAAGTGTCTCTTGTCAAATCGGGTGCGGAAAAAATTCCAACGGTCGGCACGCTCACGTCCGGCTGCGCCACCAGATAGGCGCGCGCCGGCAGGTCCAACGCCGTCAGTTTTTCGCCCACGCCCTCGGCAAAGGCGGACTCGCCGAACACGAACACCGGCACGTCCGCGCCCAGCGGCAGCGCCAGTGCCATCAGTTCGCGCCGCGACAGGCCGGTGCCCCACAGGCGGTTCAAGGCGATCAGCACTGTAGCAGCGTCGCTCGAGCCACCACCCAGGCCGCCACCCTGCGGAATGCGCTTTTCCAGCGCGATCTGTGCGCCCAGGCGCGTGCCGGTGGCCCGTTGCAGGGCGCGGGCGGCACGCAAGGTCAGGTCGTCCTGTTCGGACACGCCGGGCAATTCCGAGGCGCGGCCGATGACGCCATCGGCGCGCGCCTCGAAGTGCAGCGTATCGCACAGGTCGATGAAGCGAAAGGCGGTCTGCAGCAGGTGGTAGCCGTCGGGACGGCGGCCCACCACATGCAGGAACAGGTTCACCTTGGCGGGCGCGGGTACGTCGTAGAGGGTCACGGCGGATCGGGAAAAAGGACGGTTCGGTCGATTTTAGCGATCCGCCGGACGCGGCGGCGCAGGGCGTCGCAAACCTGGGCCGCCGGCGCCGGCCAGGCGGCCCAGGATCAGGCGATCTGCGGCGCGACGCGGCCGGCCAGGCGCTCGGGCGCCGCCTCGATCACCTGTCCGCCCGGCAGCTTGAACACCGCCACGGCGCCCGCCAGTTGGCGCGCCTGCTCTTCGAGCGCGCCGGCCGCGGCGGCGGCCTGCTCCACCAGCGCGGCGTTCTGCTGGGTCACGCCATCCATCTGCGTCACGGCGCGGTTGACTTGGTCGATGCCAGTGGCCTGCTCTTCCGATGCCGCCGAAATCTCGCCCATCAGGCTGGTCACGCGCTGCACCGATTCAACGATCTCGCGCATCGTGGCGCCCGCGGTCTCCACTTGCTCGGAACCGATGCCGACCTTCTGCGCCGAATCCTCGATCAGTTGCTTGATTTCCTTGGCGGCGGCGGCGCTGCGCTGCGCCAGTGTGCGCACCTCGCTCGCCACCACTGCGAAACCCTTGCCCTGCTCGCCGGCGCGCGCGGCCTCGACCGCGGCGTTCAATGCCAGGATGTTGGTCTGGAAAGCGATGCCGTCGATCACGCCAACGATGTCGGATATGCGCGACGAACTGCCCTGGATGGCGCGCATGGTCTCGACCACGCTGGAGACGGCCTCGCCGCCGCGCTGCGCCACGGCGGCCGAGGTGGCGACCATGCGGTTGGCTTCGCGCGCGGTGTCGGCGTTCTGCTTGACCGTGGTGGCCAGCTCTTCCATGCTGGCGGCGGTTTGCTCGAGCGAGGCGGCCTGCTCTTCGGTGCGGCTGGACAGATCGGCATTACCGGAAGAAATCTCGCGCGCGCCTACGTTGATTTCGTCGACTCCGCGGCGCACGGTGGACACCGTGCGAACCAGGCTGTCCTGCATCGCGCGCAGGGCATTGAGCAGCGCCCCGATTTCATTGCGGCCCCGGTCCGCCACGCGGCGCGTCAGGTCGCCGTCGGCGATGCGACGGAAGATTTCGCCGGCTTCCAGCAGGGGCCGCACGATCATGCGGCGGATCAGCACGTGCGCGCCCACCGCCATCAGCAGGCCCAATACCAGGATGCCGGCCAGCAGCGAGCTGAAGACGGTATGGAACAGCGAGATCTCTTCCATCACATCCTGGCCGGCGGCCTCGGCGCGGCGCATGAAGGCATCGCGCTCGGACACCAGCAGTTCCTGCACCTGCTGCGTGCCCTGCTTGAAATAGGCCTCCATGTCACCGGCCTCGAGCACCCTGCCGACGTTCTGCAGGTTGGCGCTGAGGTTGTTGTAGGCCTCGATCAGGTCCTTGGATTCCGTCTTCTCTTGCGCCGACAATTCGCCGGCAAAGCGCTGGAAGGCGCGATCGCCAGCGGCGATGCGCTGGCGCGCCAGCCGCAGCGCGGTGGTGTCGCTGGCGTTGCCCTGCGCCACCCGGGTGGCGTAGCGGCTCAGGTCGGTGCGGGCCGCCACCAGTGACAGCGCGGCGGTATTGACGGCATTGACCTGCAGCGCGGAAAGGCGATAGAGCTGGCCGACGTCCTGATTGGTTTGCCGCAGGGCCACGAACCCCATGCCGCCCACCAGCATCTGGAAAGTGAAAAACACCGCGATGATCCCCAAGAGCATCGTCGCGATCCGCGTATTCCTGAACATAGGCGTTCTCCGTAAAAAAGCGGCGGCGCGATCCGCGTCCGCCGGCTTGCATGCCGTGCGCAGGGGTGATGCGCACGGGTATGCGGAGAATTATTCAGGTTAAACAGAATCTATCAATCAGTAACAGCATCGGTTTTGCAACGCTGATTTGCTGATTGAAGCGAAGCGGACGTGTTAGCCGGACGGCACGCCGGCCCCGCGAGGCCCTGCCGCGCGGGCCACGGGCCAGCGGCTTCAGGGCTGGTTGACGACCAGGCGCACCATGATGCGGCGGCCGGGCTCCAGGCGTTCCAGCACCAGCATGCGCGGGCCCAGCGTGTCGTAGCGCGACAGCCGGGCGCGCCAACCGCCCTGCTCGAAAGCCACCGGCCGGCCAAGATCATCGGTGGACACCTCGGTGGCATCGGGTTGCCCCGGCAGCCTGCCACGCAACCAGTCGCGCAGGCCGGACACCGGCATGCGGCTGCCCAGGGCATCCTCCGCCAGGGCGTCGGGGTTGTCGGCCACCAGGCGGGTGCCATCGGCCTTGGTGAGACTGGCCGCGCCCGGCCGCCCCTCGACCCGCGCCTCGGTGGAACCGAGCGGGTTGGTCAGGTCCAGCACATAGCGGCGGCCGTCGTCCGACCAGGAAAAACCTCCCTGTACCGCGCTCTGCTTGCCGCCTTCTTCGTTGACGGTGATGGCGAACCGCCCGACCCGCGAAAAGGCATCGGCCGCCGTGCCTTCGATGGGCTTGGGGGTGGTGGTGCAGGCGGCCAGCACGAATGCCAGCAAGGCCAGCAGCGCCCAGCGCATCCACGCCAGGCCATGGCGCGCGCCGCGCAGCGCTGCCGTCACAGGGTGACCCCAAGGCGCTTGATGACCTCGAGCACGGTCGGGTTCTTGGGGTCCTTCCGGACCGCGGCCCGCAGCAGTTCGACCGCCTGGTCGCGCTTGCCCTGGGTCCAGAGCACCTCGGCCAGGTGGGCGGCGATGTCGGCCTCGGGCCGCACGCTGTAGGCGCGGCGCAGGTAATCGGCGGCCGCGGCCTGGTCGCCCATGCGGAATTTGACCCAGCCCATGCTGTCCAGGATGAACGGGTCGTTGGGCGAGAGTTCCAGCGCCTGGGTGATCAGGTCCAGGGCCTCGGGCAGGCGCTGGTTGTGGTCGGCCAGGGTGTAGCCCAGCGCGTTGTAGGCGTGGGCGTGTTCGGGATCCAGGGCGATGACCTGGCGCAGCATGCGTTCGAGGTCGGCCAGGCGGTCCTGGCGTTCGTACAGCATGGCCAGCTCGTATTTGATCTCGACGGTATCCGGCAGCGCCTGGTCGGCCGCCTCCAGCACCGACACGGCCTGGCCGATGCGGTCGGCATCGCGCAGGATCTGGGCCTTGGTCAGCACGCCCAGGGTGCGTTCTTCCTCGTCCTGGGGCGCGGCGGCGTCGACCATCTTGATAGCGTCGTCGACGCGGCCGGACTTGGCGCGCAGGGCGGCCTGGCGCATGCGCGCCGAGAAACGCAGCGAGGGGTCGTCGATGCGGCCCAGCTCGGCGATGGCTTCGTCGTACTGGCCCTGGTCTTCGGCGATGCGCGACAACAGCACATGGGCATCGGCCGCGGCGGCGCCGGCATCGGTGGCGCCCGGCACGATGGCGCGCTGGCGCTGGTTCTGGACTTCGAGGTACTGCTGCAGCAGCGTCTTGGCGCGCGGCAACTGGCCGGCCTTGTAGGCCAGTTGGGCCTGCATGAAGAGCAGGTCGAAATCTTCGGGCGCGCGGCGCGACATGGCCTGCAATTCGGCCAGGGCGCCGTTGTAGTCGCCGGCGTCGGCCATCTGGCCGGCCAGCATCAGCCGCACCTTGCGCGCGTTGGGATTGCGGTTGATATAGGCGCGGGCATCGGCCTGCGCGCGTTGCGGGTCGACCTTGGCGCCGTATTCGAGCACGCGCTGGGCGGCCGGCTCGGACTTGGGATCGGCGGCCAGGGCGGCGCGGGCCTCCTGGGCGGCGCGCGGGTAGTCGCCAGCAGCCGAGGCCACGTCGGCCAGCGCCAGGTGGGCGGCCGGCAGCTTGCGCACGCTGTCGCTCAAGGCTTCGTCGAGAATGCGCAGCGCCAGGCGGCGGTCGTTCAGGCGGCTCAGCACCGCCAGCGCCTGGCCGATGGCGGCCGGCTTGTCGCGCGAGGACTCGATACGGTTGCGCAGCGCCTGCGACAGGCCCTTGGTCTGGCCATTGGCGGCGGCAAGCGCCAGTTCGGTGGAGCTGGCCTCGAGATCGTTGGGCGACAGCCGGGCCCAGACGCGGGCCGCGTCCAGCGCGCCCGGCAGGTTGCCGCCGGCCAACTGGAACTCCAGGCCGCGGCGCGCCAGGCGGGGATCGCCCGTGTCGCGGGCCAGGCTGACCATGGTGCTGGCGGCGGTGCCGTACATGCCGCGCTGGGCAGCGATTTCGGAGGCCAGGACGCGATAGAAGATGTCGGCGGTCAGGGTGACGTAGGGCAACTTGCCCGGCCGCAGGCGGATCACCTCGGTTTCCGGTTGGCGATTCGGCGGCGCCATGCGGGGGCCGGTCGCATCCCGCGTCCGGCTGTCGGCGGCCTGGGCTTGAGGAGCCAGGGCGGAGGCCAACGCAAGCGCCAGCGCGGCAATCCCGATATTCATTTGTTTGAAAGACGACTTCACGCGGCCCGTCCGGTTGATGGCACAATCTTCGTACACGCAATTGATGATCTTACACTGGCTCATGCCGGAACTGCCCGAAGTTGAAACCACGCGTCGCGGAATCGACGCCGTCATCACCGGCCGCCCCCTCACGCGGCTGGTCGTCCACGAGTCCCGGATGCGCTGGCCCATCCCGGCCGACCTGCCCGCCCTGGTGGGGGGCCGCACCGTGCTGGAATGCGGCCGCCGCGGCAAGTACCTGCTGCTGCGCTTCGACCACGGCACCCAGATCGTGCACCTGGGCATGTCGGGATCGCTGCGCAGCGTCGCCCCCGGTGAATTCCTGCGCAAGCACGACCACGTCGAATGGATCTTCGACCAGGCCGTGCTGCGGCTGCATGACCCGCGTCGCTTCGGCGCGGTGCTGTGGCACCCCGATGCGGACGGGCCGGTTGAAAACCATCCCCTGCTGGCCAAGCTCGGCATCGAGCCGTTCGACCCGCGCTTCGACGGCGCCTGGCTGCACCACCACTTCAAGAACCACGGCGCCGCGATCAAGCAGGTGCTGCTGGCCGGCATGGCGGTGGTGGGCGTGGGCAATATCTACGCCTCCGAAAGCCTGTTCCGCGCCCGCATCAACCCCAAGACCCCGGCCAATAAACTGTCGCGCGCCCGCTGCGACCGTCTGGCGGACATGGTGCGCGCCACCCTGGCCGACGCCCTGACCTCGGGCGGCAGCACCCTGCGCGACTACGTCGGCGCCACCGGCGAGCCTGGCGCGTATTTCGAGATCCACGCGGCGGTCTACGAGCGCGCCGGCCAGCCCTGCCGGGTCTGCGGCACGCCGATCAAGCGCATCGTCCAGGGCCAGCGGGCCACCTATTACTGCCCGAAGTGCCAGAAGACCTGAACACGCACGCCGGAATACGCAATCCCCTGAGGCCGCCCCCGGCCTGAAAGGTTCCCCTCCGGGCCGCCCTGCGCGGCCCGGTTGTGTTTGGGCGGACGCCGCGAATCCAAGGGAAATCCCTGGCAAAAAGGGTCGATTCGTTTATAGCAAACGTATTGCACAACCACTAATGCCAAGCTATAGTCCGTCCACATACCCTATTCCTATAAAAGTGGAAGGAGCCTCCATGAGCAAGCAATTCGCCTCGCACGCCGACCTGGCCGACAAGGTCGTGTCGTTCGAAAAGCTGTCCGACAACGCCTATGCCTACACCGCCGAAGGCGACCCCAACACGGGCGTGATCATCGGCGACGAGGCCGTCATGGTGGTCGACACCCAGGCCACGCCGGTGATGGCCCAGGACGTCATCCGCCGCATCCGCGAGGTCACCGACAAGCCGATCAAGTACATCCTGCTGTCGCACTACCACGCGGTGCGCGTGTTCGGCGCCTCGGCCTACAACGCCCAGGAGATCCTGGCCAGCCGCGACACCTACGACCTGATCGCCGAGCGCGGCGAGCAGGACAAGGCCAGCGAGATCGGCCGCTTCCCGCGCCTGTTCCGCAACGCCGAATCGATTCCCCCCGGCCTGGTCTGGCCCACCATGACGTTCAAGGGCGAGATGACCGTCAACCTGGGCAACCTGGAAGTCAAGCTGCTGCAGGTCGGCCGCGGTCACACCAAGGGCGACACCATCGCCTGGCTGCCCGAGCAGAAGATCCTGTTCGCCGGCGACCTGGTCGAATACCAGTCCACCCCCTACTGCGGCGACGCCTACTTCCGCGACTGGCCCAGCACGCTGGATGCGCTGTCGGGCTTCGAGGCCGAAAAGATGGTGCCCGGCCGCGGCCCGGCGCTGAAGAATGCCACCGAAGTGCGCCAGGGCCTGGCCGGCACGCGCGCTTTCCTGACCGACCTGTACGGCGCAGTCAACCGCGGCGTGGCCGAGGGCAAGGACCTGAAGACGATCTACCGCGAGGTCTACGACTTCATGAAACCGCGCTACAGCGATTGGGTCATCTTCGACCACTGCATGCCGTTCGACGTGTCGCGCGCCTACGACGAGGCCACCGGCCACGTCCATCCGCGCATCTGGACCGACAAGCGCGACCTGGAAATGTGGGCCCAGCTGGAGGGCTGATCCCGCGCGGCCGGTCCGCCGGCCGCGGTTGCACCGATTGAAACGGCGCCGCACGGCCCGCCGGCCAGCGGCCGCGGGCAGCGAGCGGCGCCGCGCATAAAAACAAAATGACCCACACAGGAGACAACCGTGGGAGACATCGACTTTCAGGCGATGGAGTTCGCCTATGAAAAACACGCCGACCAGGCCGCCGCGACGCAGGCGCGCCATCCGGTGGTGGTGGTGGGCGCCGGCCCGGTCGGCCTGACCACGGCGCTGGACCTGGCGCGCCAGGGCGTGCGGGTGGTGGTGCTGGACGACGACTACCGCCTGTCCACCGGCTCGCGCGCCATCTGCTTTTCCAAGCGCACCCTGGAAATCTGGGACCGCCTCGGCGTCGGCCAGCGCATGGTCGACAAGGGCGTGTCGTGGAACGTGGGCAAGGTGTTCTTCCGCGACCAGGAAGTGTGGCGCTTCGACCTGCTGCCCGAGCCCGGCCACCGCCGCCCCGCTTTCATCAACCTGCAGCAGTACTACGCCGAAGGCTATCTGTACGAGCAGGCGCGCCAGGAACCGAACATCGACCTGCGCTGGAAGAACAAGGTGGTGGGCCTGGAACAGGCCGACGACGGCGTGGTGCTGTCGATCGACACGCCCGAAGGCGGCTACGCGCTGCATGCCGACTGGCTGGTGGCCTGTGACGGCGCCCGTTCGCCGGTGCGCAAGCTGATCGGCCAGGAAAGCCACGGCCGCATCTTCCGCGACCGCTTCCTGATCGCCGACGTCAAGATGAAGGCGGACTTCCCGGCCGAGCGCTGGTTCTGGTTCGACCCGCCCTTCCACCCCAATCAATCGGTGCTGCTGCACATGCAGCCCGACAACGTCTGGCGCATCGACTTCCAGCTGGGCTGGAACGCCGACCCGGTCGAGGCCGTCAAACCCGAGAACGTGCTGCCGCGCATCCGCGCCCTGCTCGGACCGGACGCGCAATTCGACCTGGAATGGGTCAGCGTCTACACCTTCGCCTGCGAGCGCATGGACAAGTTCCGACACGGCCGCGTGGTGTTCGCCGGCGACTCGGCGCACCGCGTCTCGCCGTTCGGCGCGCGCGGCGCCAACAGCGGCGTGCAGGATGCCGAGAACCTGGCCTGGAAACTGCGCCTGGTGCTGGCCGGCCACGCGCCCGAATCGCTGATCGACAGCTACGCCGTCGAACGCGAGCATGCCGCCGACGAGAACATCCTGAATTCGTCGCGCGCCACCGATTTCATCACGCCCAAGAGCGACATCAGCCGCAGTTTCCGCAACGCGGTGCTGAACCTGGCCCGCACCCATGCGTTCGCGCGCACGCTGGTCAACAGCGGCCGCCTGTCGCTGCCCGCCACCTACGTCGATTCTCCGCTGAACAGCCCCGACAGCGACATCTTCGCGGGCCGCATGCGGCCCGGCGCGGTGGCGCTGGACGCGCCGGTGCGCGGGTCCGGCGACTCGCCGTGGTGGTTGTCGCAGTTGGGCGCGGGTTTCACGCTGGCGCTGTTCTGCGGCGACACCCCACCCGACGCCCGGACCCTGCAGGCCCTGCGCGCGCTACGCCTGGCCGCCGTGCCGGTCTCGCCGGTGCTGGTGACAAGCCCCGGTTGCGACACCGCCGGCTGGCCGGATGACCTGGCGCGGGTCGTCGACGTCGAGGGGCTGCTGGCCCAGCGCTATGACGCGCTGTCGGGCACCGCCTACCTGATCCGCCCCGACCAGCACATCGCCGCGCGCTGGCGCGCCTTTCAGCCCGACGCGGTGGCGTCGGCCGTCAACCGCGCTATCGGCCGCGCCTGAATACGGAGGCTCTTTCCATGCTGATTACCGAAACCAACCTGGCCGCGCCGGACGACTTCTACGAAGCGCTGATCGACGCCCACCGCGACCTGAGCAACGAACAGAGCCAGGAAATGAACGCGGCGCTGATCCTGCTGCTGGCCAACCACCTGGGCGATATGGCGGTGCTGCGCGAGGCGCTGGCGCAGGCCCGCGCGTCGGTCACCCCGGCGGCGCCCCCACCGCAAACGCATTGACGATCAGGGCGCGCAACCACTGGTTGCCGCCGTCGCGGTCGTAGCGGCGCTGCCAGTACATATTGGTCTGCAGCGCCGGCACCTTCACCGGCGGTGTCATGTAGCGCAGGCCGAATGGCTGCGCGGCGCTCGCCGCCAGCTTTTCGGGCACGGTCGCCAGCAGATCGGTGGCGCTGACGATGTACGGCACGGCCGAGAAATGCGGCACGCTGAAGTGCTCGGCCAACGGCACGCCGGCCCGCTCCATCGACTGGTTGACCTGCCCGTAGGGCGCCGCCCGCGACACGATGAGGTGACGCTCGGCGCGAAACGCCTTCAGCCCCATGCCGGGGTGGGCTGTGGGATGCGCCTGGCGAAAGAGCGTGGCGTACCCCTGCCGGAACAACATGCGCTGCAAGGTGCCCGCCCCCATCTCGTCGAAGGCGCCGATGGCCAGGTCGACCCGGCCCGCCTCCATCTCGCGCGGCAGATCCGCCCCCTGCACCCGCACCGAATCGATGCGCACCTGCGGCGCGACCTGCACGCAGACCTCCATCAGGCGAGGCATGAAATGGATCTCTCCGACGTCGGTCATGGCCACGCGGAAGCGCCGCGTGCTGGTGGCGGGGTCGAACGCCTCCTGGTCCTGCAATGCCTGCGACAACAGCGCCAATGCCTCGCTGACCGGACCGGCCAGCCGTTGCGCGCGCGGCGTCGGCAACATGCCCTGGGCCGTGCGCACGAACAACTCATCGCCGAACGCGAGCCGCAGCCGGCGCAGGGCGTTGCTGACCGCCGGCTGCGACAGGTCCAGGCGCCGCGCCACGGCGGACAGGTTGCGGTCCTCCAGCAGATGCTGGAACAGGATCAGAAGGTTCAGGTCGACGTCGCGCAAGTCCGCCATCAGGCACCCCTACTATTCACAAAATTTATAGTTGCTATTTTTGCATTCCCGTAGCCATGGCGGGGGATTTTTCCGACAATGGCGTATCGGCGCCGGACCATTCCACCCGGCGCGCCACGACCAAGACCGCGCGGCCACGCATCGCGCGCCACCCAGGAGGATTCCATGGAACTGCATTACCAGACCGGTTTCGGCAACGACTGTGCCACCGAAGCCCTGCCCGGCGCGCTGCCGCTGGGCCGCAATTCGCCCCAGCAATGTCCCTATGGCCTGTATGCCGAGCAGTTGTCCGGCACCGCCTTCACCGCGCCGCGCAGCGAGAACCGCCGCTCCTGGCTCTACCGCATCCGCCCGGGCGCGCAGCACAAGCCGTTCGAGCCGTTTGCCGGCGTCAAGGGCTGGGAAAGCACGTTCGGCCAGGGCCCGGTCACGCCCAACCAACTGCGCTGGAGTCCCCTGCCCATCCCCACCGCGCCCACCGACTTCATCGAAGGCGTGAAGACCTGGGGCGGCAACGGCGGCCCCGATGAGCAAAGCGGCGTCGGCATCCACCTGTATGCCGCCAACCGCTCGATGCAAGGCCGCTATTTCTACAACGCCGACGGCGAACTGCTGCTGGTGCCGCAGCAGGGCCGCCTGCGCCTGGCCACCGAACTGGGCCTGATCGACCTGGAGCCGCTGGAGATCGCCGTGATTCCGCGCGGCGTGCGCTTCAGCGTGCAACTGCTGGACGACAGCGCGCGCGGCTACATGCTGGAGAACTTCGGCGCCGCGCTGCGCCTGCCCGAACTGGGCCCGATCGGCTCGAACTGCCTGGCCAACGCCCGCGACTTCAAGACGCCAGTGGCCTGGTACGAAGACGTGGAAGGCGACTTCGAACTGATCGCCAAGTTCACCGGCGGCTTCTGGCGCGCCGCCATCGGCCATTCGCCGCTGGACGTGGTGGCCTGGCACGGCACGCACGCGCCGTACAAGTACGACCTGCGCCACTTCAACACCATCGGCTCAATCAGCTACGACCATCCGGACCCGTCGATCTTCACGGTGCTGACCGCGCCGTCCGACACCCCGGGCACGGCCAACATGGACTTCGCCATCTTCCCGCCGCGCATCCTGGCCATGGAAAACACCTTCCGTCCGCCCTGGTTCCACCGCAACGTCGCCAGCGAATTCATGGGCCTGATCCAGGGCGTGTACGACGCCAAGGCCGATGGCTTCGCCCCCGGCGGCGCCAGCCTGCACAATTGCATGAGCGGCCACGGCCCCGACGCCGAGACCTTCGAGAAGGCCTCGCGCGCCGATACCAGCACCGCGCACTACATCCGCGACACCATGGCCTTCATGTTCGAGACGCGGCGCGTGATCCGCCCGACGGCGCAAGCCTTGGCCTCGGTAGAATTGCAGGGCGACTATTACCGGTGCTGGCAGGGCCTGCAGAAGCATTTCGATCCCGCCAAGGCGTGACTGGTTTCTTTCCCGTCACGCCCGCCCACGGCGATGCGCGCAAGCGCATCGCCGTTTGGCTTTGGATTTTTCCGGCGCCCGCCGCGCCCTTATAAACACATTGAACGAGACATTCCTCATGACCACCGCCATCAACGAAACCCACGACCCGTCGCTCAAGAGCTGGATTGCCAGCGCCAACACCGGCGCGTCGGACTTCCCGGTGCAGAACCTGCCCTACGCCGCGTTCCGCCGCAAGGGCTCGCAGGAGTCGTTCCGCCCGGGCGTGGCCATCGGCGACCAGATCGTCGACCTGGCGGCGCTGGCCGCCGCCAAGCCGTTCGAGGGCGCCGCCGCCGAGGCGCTGGCCGCCTGCCAGGGCGACAGCCTGAACGCGCTGATGGCCCTGGGCCAGGCCCACTGGAGCGCGCTGCGCCTGGCGCTGTCGCGCGCGCTGCGCGAAGGCGCCGCACTGCGCGCCACGGTAGAGCCGGTGCTGGTGGCCCAGGCCGACGCCGAATACACCACGCCGGCCCGCATCGGCGACTACACCGACTTCTACATCTCGGTGCACCATGCCACCGCCATCGGCAAGCAGTTCCGCCCCGACAATCCCCTGCTGCCGAACTACAAATGGGTGCCCATCGGCTACCACGGCCGCGCTTCCAGCATCGGCGTGGACCAGAAGTTCCCGCGTCCGGTCGGCCAGACCCGCCCCGCCAACGAAGGCGAGACGCCGCAGTTCGGCCCGTGCGCGCGGCTGGACTACGAGCTGGAATTGGGCATCTTCGTCGGTACCGGCAATGCGCAGGGTGAGCGCATCGCGCTGGCGGATGCCGATGCGCACGTATTCGGCCTGTGCATCCTGAACGACTGGTCGGCGCGCGACATCCAGGCCTGGGAATACCAGCCGCTGGGCCCGTTCCTGTCCAAGAACTTCGCCTCGACCATCTCGCCGTGGATCGTCACCATGGAAGCGCTGGAGCCGTTCCGCACGCAGTGGAACCGCGGGCCGTCCGAGCCGCAGCCGCTGCCGTATCTGGCCTCCGACGCCAACCGCGCCAAGGGCGCCTACGACGTGCAGATGGAGGTGCTGCTGACCACCGAACAATCGCGCGCCGGCAATCAGGCGCCGGCGCGGTTGTCGCGCAGCAATTTCCGCGATGCGTACTGGAACGTGGCGCAGTTGATCACGCACCATACGGTCAACGGCTGCAACCTGCAACCGGGCGACATGCTCGGCACCGGCACGCTGTCGGGCCCGCAACCGTCGGAAGCCGGTTCGATGCTGGAACTGAACCACGGCGGCAAGCAGCCGATCGAGCTGCCCTGGGGCGAGAAGCGCACCTTCCTGCAGGATGGCGACCAGGTCATCATCCGCGCCGAATGCGTCAAGGCCGGCTACCCGCGCATCGGCTTCGGCGAATGCTCGGGCACGGTACTGCCGGCGCGGATGTAAGCGCCGCCGGTCAGGATCGGGGCGTGGCGGCCGCATCGGCCGTCAACGCCTCGATCTCGTCGTCCTTGGCCTGCCACTGCCGGCCCAGCCAGTGGTGAAATTCGGTGCGGAAGGCCTTGTCGCGGCTGTAGTCGGCTTCGCAAAAGGCCGGCGGCACCGGCACCTGGCGCATGCGAACGCGCACCGTGCCCATGCGGCCGCAGGCCATGTCCCAGAAGCTGGGCACGCCCGCCGGATAGGCGATGGTGACATCGATCATCGAGCGAAAGCGCGTGCCCATCGCGTTCAACGACACCGCCAGACCGCCCGCCTTGGGCTTGAGCAAGTGGCGGTACGGCGAGCCCTGCGCGTCGCGCTTGGCCGGGGTGAAGCGCGTGCCCTCGGCGAACACCATCACGCTGGTCGGCACCAATGAAAACTTCTGGCAGGCGCGGCGCGCGGTTTCCTGGTCCTGGCGCCCCAGCGCCGGATTGCGCCGCAGGTCGGCCTTGCCGTGGCGCTTCATG
The DNA here is from genome assembly GCF_059761975.1 of Achromobacter sp. 46006. Taxonomy (NCBI): domain Bacteria; kingdom Pseudomonadati; phylum Pseudomonadota; class Betaproteobacteria; order Burkholderiales; family Alcaligenaceae; genus Achromobacter; species Achromobacter sp. 46006. The sequence goes on along the minus strand of NZ_JCBANN010000012.1, from coordinate 49,422 downwards.
AACGGAAAATCCAGCGCCCACCAGGCCAGCCCGATCACCGGCACGTAGAGCAACTGCTGCTTGAGGAAGAACTTCAACAGCGGGATGCGGCGGTTCAGCGCGCCTTGCAGCACGAAGATATCGACCCAGGACTGGTGATTGCAGTTGACCAGGTACCAGTCGGCATAGCGCAATCCGGCGTTGCCGCGCACGTCCCAGGGCGTACGCTGGATGCGGGTGAACCAGGCGGTATTGACACTGATCCAGGCCGTGGCGATGCCGTTCAGGAGCGGATCGAGGCGGCGCCGGGCCGCGGCAAACGGCAGCGCCAGTTTCAGCAGCGCCACCGGGAACAGCAATAGGCACCAGAACAGCGTGCTGACGCCGATCATCATCACGCTGAACATGCCGGTCAGCCAGGCCAGGCGGCCGCGCGGCACCGGCCAGCCACGCCAGCGCGTGGCCGGTGCGGATGCGGGCGCGTCGCCTGCATCGGCGGCGGGGGGCCGGATCGGGCCGGCGAGCGGATCGGGAAAAGTCATGAGCGCGAGTGTGCGAGGACTGGCCGCGGGCCGGTTTGAGCAGGATCAAACCGACCCCGGACCCGCACGGGGCGAAGTCAAGGCAGGCGGTATTTTTCTTCGCGGTAGGCCCAACTGGCCCACAGGGCGTGCGCCAGCGCCTCCTTGCTCAAGGCTTCGTCCACCGGTTCGACCGGCTCGTAGGTTTCGTCCTGCCCGACCGGCGCGGCGCGGTAGCGGAATTCGCGCGGCGCCTTGGACGGCTCCAGTACCAGCAGCTTGTCGCCTTGCAGGTAGCCGAAGTTGTCGGCGTATTGCATCAGCGCGCGGTTGGGATCGCGTTGCGTCAGGTCCGCGCCCAGCATCGGGTTGACGTTGTCCAGCCCGACCAGCGACAGCAGCGTGGGCGCCATGTCGATCTGGCTGACGATGCGCTCGTCCTGGCGCGGCGCGATGCCCGCGCCCAGGATCAGGGCCGGGATCTGGAAGTGCCGCACCGGCACCGGGATCGAGCCGTAGACGCGGGAATCGTGGTCCGCGATCACCAGGAACACGGTGTTGTCCCAGTACGGAGCCTTGCGCGCCTTGTCGAAGAACTGGCCCAGCGCCCAGTCGGCGTAACGCACGGTGTTGTCGACGCTGGCCGGATCGCCCACCGGCTGGATGCGGCCCGCCGGGTACTCCCACGGCGAATGGTTGCTGACCGAGAACGCCAGCGTGAACACCGGCTTGTCGCCGTCGGCGCGCAGCAGGCGGTCGACCTGGGTGAACATGTCCTCGTCGGACGCCCCCCACGAGCCTTCGAACACCGGGTTCTCGAACTTCGGGCGATCGACGATCTCGTCAAAGCCATTGCCCAGGAAGAAGGCGCGCATGTTGTCGAAGTGCGACTCGCCGCCATACACGAAGCGCGAGTGGTAGCCGTGCTTGCCCAGCACCTGCGCCAGCGTGAAGAAGCCGGTCTGCGAGCGCGGCAGCTTCACCACCGCATCGGCCACGCTGGGCAGGAAGCCCGCGGTGACCGCCTCGATGCCGCGCACCGAGCGCGTGCCGGTGGCGTAGGCGCGGCGGAACATCCAGCCTTCCTTGCCGAGCCGGTCGATGTTGGGCGTGAGGTCCTTGCCGCCCAGGCTGCCAACGTACTGCGCGCCCAGGCTTTCCTGCAGGATGATCACCAGGTTGAGCGGCTTGTCGCGCCGCACCGAGGCCTTCTGCTGGTGCAGGGTGGGATAGCGCGGGTCCAGCGGCGCGCCCGTCAGGCCGGCCTTGTCGCGCACGATGGCGTTCATCTCGTCCACCGGCATCTTCGGATACATCGCGGCCGACGAGCGTTCGTCGCGCATGCGGTAGGCGGCATCGAACACGCTGTAGAGCGAGTTCAGGGCCAGCGAGTTGACCATCGCGTCCGAGCTGAACGCGACCTTGGCCGGGTTGATGGGGCGGTGCTCCAGCGTGCCGCGCGCGCCCAGCACCACCAGCGCCAGAATCGCCAAAGACGCCAGCGGCCGCTTCCACCACGCCAGGAACGGATCGCGCACCCGCGTCGGGAACAACCTGACCGCCAACCACGCGGCCACCAGCAACACAACCAGGGCGGCCAGCAGCACGCCCTTGTAGCCCTGCCACAGCATCGAGCCGACTTCCCTGGGGTTGAGCAGGTAGATGAAATACAGGCGGTTCGGGCGCGTGTCGTATTCGGCGATGAACTGCGGCGTGGAGACTTCCAGCAGCACGTACAGCATCCACCAGAAGCGGAACCACCAGGCGGTGACGCGCGCGGCCCAAGGCCGGTGCCCCAGCCACGGCGAGAACACGGCCGGCAGCGCGATCACCATGGACAGCAGGCAGACATCGATGCGCAGGCCGCCGAACAGCACCGGCCACAGGCCGCCGGCCGCCTCGACCCGGTCCCACATCCACAGCGACAGGCCCAGCCGGCTCAGCGTCAGCAGCACCAGCACGGACAGGATGAAACGGAGCGTCAGGCGGCGCATGCGGCGGCCCTCCCCCGGTGAATGAAACCCGCGGTCGTTGCCGCGCCGAGCTTGCCGAGCCTAGCCATGCCTTGCCATCCGATTATTGAAACCGGCCAAGATTAACGCGGATCGGGCCGCCATTACGAGGCGCCGCCCTGGGTGGGCAAGATCGCGCGGCCGGCCCGGGCGCCGTGGCCTGTCGCTGGCCCCCGGTCTCACTGCGCCCGGCGCAGGCGCTCGCGGCTGTTGCTCAGGTGGGTACGCATCGCGGCGCGGGCCGCCTCGGCGTCCTGGCGCACGATGGCACTGTAGATATCTTCATGCTCGAGGTTGACGCGCGCCAGATAGGCGGCGCGATCCTCGTGCGCGAACTTGGCCGAATTGATGCGGGTACGAGGAATGATGGCCGACCCAAGGTGCGACATCAGATCGGCGAAGTAGCGGTTGTCGGTGGCCTGCGACACCAGCAGATGGAACTGGAAGTCCGGTGTGATGGTATCGCCGCCGCCGTCCAGCGCCGCCTTGAACGCATCCAGCGCGCGGCGCATGTCGGCCAGTTGCGCCTGGCTGCGTCGGGCCGCGGCCAGGCCGGCCGCCTCGCTTTCCAGGCAGATGCGCAACTCCAGCAGCACCAGCACGTCGCGCACCGTGGCGATATCGGCCGGATCGACGCGGAAATCGCCGCCGCCGCTGGGCTCGAGCGCATAGGTGCCGACGCCATGATGGGTTTCAACCAGGCCCGAGGCCTGCAAGCGCGACAAGGCCTCGCGCACCACCGTGCGGCTGACGCCGAACTGCCGCATGATTTCGGATTCGGTCGGCAGTTTGTCGCCCGGGCGGATGTCGCCGCCACGGATGCGCTCGGAGATGTTCTCCACCAGGCCCTGGGCCAGGTTCCGGGGACGACGCTGCGGCAAGACGGGAGTATCGACAGGAGCGTTCATCAGGGCTTGTCCGGAAGCGGTGGCGTAGCGCTTGCATGCGCAAGTGCGTGCCCATTATACGGGGCGCCAGTTGTACGACAACGTGCCAACCAACGTCATCCGACGCGCCCGACAGCGGCCAGGGCGCCGTCCGCTCAGGAGCCGGCCTTCTCGCCATGGCCGCCGCGCGCGCTGCCGAAGCGGATCGACGCAACGGGCGACGGCCGTTCGCCGGGCGTGCGTGCGCGCAGCACCGGCCAGAAGAACAGCGCGGCCAGCAACCACATCAGCGCGGCCGACCACAACGTCTGACTCAGGAAATGAGCCCCCTGCAGAATGCGCACGGCGGAAAACACGCCCCCCGCCAGGACACCCAGCGCCAGCCCGCCCCAGCGCCAGCCGGACCGTCCCACGGCCCACCCCGCGAAATACAGGGTCAACATCGAATAGCCGGCCCCGGCATGGCCGCTGGGCAGGGCGCCGCCCGCTTTGCCCCGGTCCCAGGTCCACCATGTCCGTGGATACGGCGTGTAGCCGCCCAGCGTGTCCAGGTCGTAGGGGCGCGGCAAGGTGGTGTGGTGCTTGAGCTGGGTGATTGCCAGTTGCCCCACGATACAGGTGAGCGCCAACGCCAGCGCCGGTGCGCGCAAGGGACGCCAGGCGGGAATGCGGTAGCTGGCGGCGGCCACGGCGACAGCGCCCAGTCCCAGGCCGATAGGCAGGGCCAGCACCATGCGGTGGCCGACCAGCTCCAGCCAGCGATTGGCGTGCAGGGGAAAGTCGTCCAGCGCCGGGTTGAACAGCGCGCGCGCGATGGTCAGATCCAGGCCGGACGCGTTCACCCACCAGGCCAGGCAGGCCAGCATTGCCGTCACCCCCAGCACGTGCGTGCACAGGTACGAAACAGGCGTCGGCCGGGCGACCGCGGACGAAAGGGGTGGCGACATGAGAGGGCAGGGAACGAGGCGACCGGCCAAAGCGGACAGCTTAGGCGGCGGATAGTCGAAAATTCGTCAAATCCGCGCGCCGTGGCCACTTTCCCACAATGCAGGGTATGCGCCCTCGCGGCGCAAGGCGCCGCCCCGGCCGCCGTCAGGGCGGTCAGGCCGTCCTTTCCAGGCTCAAGGTGAAGCGGGTGCCCCGCCGCGGGCCTTCGCGGGAGGAGTCCACCGCCAGCGTCCAGCCCTGCATGTCGCAGACCCGCTTGGCGATGGCCAGCCCCAGGCCGCGGGCGGTTTCATCGCGGCCCGCCGCCCCCGAATCGCGCAGGCGGCCGCTGTAGTAGCGGCGGAACAGGAATGGCAGATCGTCGGCCGCGATGCCCTTGCCATCGTCGCTCAATTGCAGCGCGCCATCGGGCCCCAGCGAGGCCGTCAGGGTGGCCGGCGCGGCATGCTCGACGGCATTGCGTACCAGGTTGCGCAGCACCGTCAGCAAGGCATAGCGGTCCAGGACCCGGATCTGATCGGCGGGAATGTGGTTGTCGAAGCGCAACTCGGCCAGGCCGGCCTGCGTTTCGTAGCCGCGCCAGGCGTCCAGCATGCACTCGGCCAGGTCGACCGGCTCGGGCGGGCGCATCTGGTCGCGGGCCATGGCGCGGGCGCTTTCGAGGCAGACGATGACATCGTCGACGTTGTCCATCATGCGCGTCAGCCGCTGGCGCTGGTCGGCGGTCAGGTCCTGGGTCAGCAGCATCAGTTCGCTGTCCGAACGGATCGCCGCCAGCGGCGTGCGCACCTCATGGCTGAGGTTGCCGGCGAATTCGCGTTCGCGCGCGATCGAGCGGTCGACCTGGTTCTGCACGCGGTTGAACGCTTCGATCAAGCGTCCGGCCTCGTCGTCGCGGGTCACCGCCAGGTCCGGGGAACCGGGGGCCCAGGTCGACAGGCGATCGGTCAGTTCCAGCAGCGGCCCCACCGCCACCGCCGCCACCCGCCGCGACAGGGCATAAGCGCCCACCACGCAGATCGCCCCGACGCCCAGCACGATCAAGCCGAAATCGTGGACACGCTCTTCGTTGTCGGTAGCGTCGTAGAGCAGGTAGACCTTGCCGGTGCCGGTGTCGGCCACCATCACATGCCAGGTATAGGCGCCGGGTTCGACCAGGTGCAGGCCATTGTCGAGCCCGCGGATTTCCTCGGGCATGCCGATCGGCGCATGGCCATCGGCACTGAGCCAGGCCCGCATCGAACCGCCCAGCTCGCGGGCGCCACGGCGCGGCAGGAACTGGTCGCTGGTGCGGGCATGCTGCACCAGGCGGTCCATCTCGGTGTTGAGGATGTCGTTGACCAGGTCGTCTTCCATCTGGTCGAACGTGAGATAGGCAAGCAACGCCAGCGCCGTCACGAACAGCGCCACGGTGCCGGTCAGCGCCCACACCACGCGTTGCGTCAGGGTGCCTCCGCCCGGGATGCGGCTCATGTCGGCCTCCCCTTCTGCGCCCCGGCCAGGCGCCAGCCGGTGCCATGCATGGTCTCGATGCCGTCGAACCCGGCGTCCGCCAGCGCGCGGCGCAGCAGGTGGACCTGGCTGCGCAGGGCGTCGGACGACGGCGGCTCGCTGCCCCACAGCAGCGATTCCAGTTCTTCGCGCGATACCACCCGGCCGGGATCGCGCAGCAACGCTTCCAGGATGAGCGTGGCCTTGCGCGTCAGGTGCACGGGCTCGCCGCCGATCGACACGCCGCGGCTGCGGGTGTCGTAGGCCAGGTCGCCGAACACCCGCACCGTGTCGACGGTCGCGCCCTTGGCGCGCTGGATCAGCGCCAGCAGCCGGGCCTCGACCTCGAGCAGGGCGAACGGCTTGGTCAGATAATCATCGGCGCCGTGCGAGAAGCCGGCCAGCTTGTCGTCTAGGCTGTCGCGCGCGGTCAGGATCAGCACTGGCAACGGCAGGCGCTTGTGGGTGCGCAGCGCATGCAGCACCGCATTGCCGTCCATGCCGGGCAGGCCGAGGTCCAGGATCATCGCGTCGAAATGCTGTTCATCCAGCCGCTGCAGCGCCGCCGGGCCGGTGTAGGCCACGTCCGGCAGGAAGCCGCGCGTTTCCAGGAAGGCATACAGGTTGCCGGCGATGATGTGGTCGTCTTCGACGATCAGGATCCGGTGGTTCGCGCCTGCCGCGGGACTGGCCGCCATGGTTTCGTTCCTCGTGGAAAGAAGGGATAGGCCCCCGTCAGGCCTGCAGCACCTTGCCCGGGTTCATCAGGCCCTGGGGGTCTAGCGCGCGCTTGATGCGGCGCATCAGGGCCAGTTCGACCGGACTCTTGTAGCGCGGCAGTTCGTCGCGCTTGAGCTGGCCGACGCCATGCTCGGCGCTGATGGAACCGGCATGCGCATGCACGCTGTCATGCACCACGCCATAGATGTCGCTCTGCAGCGCCAGCAATTCGGCTTCGCTCTGGCCCGGCGCATTGGCCACGTTGTAGTGCAGGTTGCCGTCGCCCAGGTGACCGAAGATCACATGGCGCACGCCCGGAAACCGCGCCTGCAGCAGCGCATTGGTCTGGTGCACGAAGCCGGCGATGGCCGAGATCGGGATCGACACATCGTGCTTGACCGACTTGCCCAGTTCGGCCTCGGCCAGCGGGATGCTTTCGCGCAAGTGCCACAGCGCCTTGCTTTGCGCCACGCTGGCGGCGATGGCCGCGTCGTTCACCAGGCCGGCCTCGATGGCTTCGCCCAGCACGGTCTCGAAGCGTTCGCGCGCGTGCGCCTCGCTTTCGCTGTCGGACAGCTCCAGCAGCGCGAACCAGGGCGAGGCGGCCGACTCGCCCTCGAACGGCAGGCGCTGCTGCGGGAACAGGCGCACCACCGCCTGCAGGCAGTCGCCGCCCATCAACTCGAACCCGGTCAGCGCGGCGCCGAAACCGGCGCGGGCGCGCGACAGCAGCTCGACCGCGTTGTCGATGCTGTCGAGCGTCAGCAGCGCGGTGCAGGAGGCCACCGGCCGCGGAAACAACTTGAGCGTGACGGCGGTGATGATGCCCAACGTACCTTCGCTGCCGATGTAGAGGTCACGCAGATCGTAGCCGGTGTTGTCCTTGCGCAGGCCGCGCAGGCCGTTCCAGATTTCGCCTTCGGCGGTGACCACTTCCAGGCCCAGGGCGAGATCGCGGGTATTGCCGTAGCGCAGCACCTGGGTACCGCCGGCATTGGTGGCGAGATTGCCGCCAATGGTGCAACTGCCCTCGGCGGCCAGGCTCAGCGGAAACAGCCGGCCGGCGTCGGCCGCGGCCTGTTGCACCGCCTGCAGGATGCAACCCGCCTCGACCGTGATGGTGTCGTTGTCGGTATCCAGCGCGCGCACCCGGTTCAGGCGCGCGGTCGACAGCACCACGGCGCCGCCGGAATCGTCGGGCGTGGCGCCGCCGCACAGGCCGGTATTGCCGCCTTGGGGCACGACCGGCACGCCATGGCGCGCGCACAGCTTGATGGCATCGGCCACTTCCTGCGTCGAACCGGGCCGCAGCACCGCCAACGCCACGCCGCGATAACGGCGCCGCCAATCCAGCGCATAGGGTTCGGCATCGGCGCCGGTCAACACATGGGCCTGGCCCAGGAGGGACTGCAATTCACTCAGCAAAGTCATAGCCGCCGCACGGAAAGGTCGCGCCGGGCCGCGCCCGGGCACTGTTCAGGGATGGTGCGGACTATTGTAGAGGCAGCCCGGGCCGTCCGGTCAGGCAGCCCGGGCCGGCGCCAATCAGCCCACGGCCTGATCCAGGCGCATGCCGGTCAGGCCGGTGCAATAGGCGCGCGATGCGATGCGATTCATCAGAAACGCCCGGTCGACGCCCGCCGGCCCTGGCATTTCTGACAGCGCCCGATAGGCGCGCCGCAGGGCCTCGCCACGGGTGGCGCCGCACACCAGCAAATGGGTGCAGGGCATATGCCGGTCGGCGCAGCCATCGATGCGCAGTTCCAGCGCATGCGCCGCGACCGGTTCGAGATCGGCCACTGCGGTCCCGGCGCGCGGCTGCGATGCGGCGTGGATCACGCGGAACACACCGCTGCGGTCGTCCAGCGAAAAGGCCACCGTGCCCATGCCCTGCCAGGCGCGATCCCGCGCCACGCCGGCGGCGATGGCGCGCAGGGCGTTTTCGATCGAGGCCGGCAGGTGCGGGGCCGGACATTCCGCGATCAGCACCCGGGCATCGCGCCAGACGCAGCGCTCCCAGGCCTGGCTGGTCGCCAGCTCGCCGCCGGGCGAGACGAATACGTGGATGTCGAGCCGGCGCTCGCGCCCGGGCGCCGGCGCGGCGAAGTCCGTGGGCGGCCCGCGCCTGCGCCTGGCGCCGCCCGATGACGTGACTGTGGATACTTTGGCTCGCATGGGCCCCTCCGGTCTTTCTGCTTGCATGACAAGCGTATCACCTTCGGATGACGAGCAAGTTCCATGCCATCGTCCCCTCCCCCGTGAACGCCCATCCGTGCCCCGCCCGGACGCACCGGAACAAGGCGTGGACGGGCGCCTGCGCGCACCAAGCCGGGGCCGGCGTCCCGCCACGGGCGGCGGGTCAACGCAGGGCCGGACCCTGTCCCGGTCGCCGATGGAGGATAATCCGAGTCTGCACTCCTGCCGGACCCTCCGCGCCGGCCAGGGATTGCCCCGCAGGAGCCGTCGCGGACGGACCTGTCCATTGCATTGCCCTATCATCCACAGAATGAGGAACCGTCGTGGCCGACCCTGCGCAATTTCCCGCCTCCGTCTTCAAGGCCTATGACATCCGCGGCACCGTCCCGGACCTGATCGACGCCCGTTTCGCCCGCTCCCTGGGCGCGGCGCTGGCCGCCGTCGCCCGCGAACAGGGAGTGCAGACGCTGGTGGTGGGCCGCGACGGACGTCTGAGCAGCGAAATGCTGTCGCTGGCGCTGCAGGAAGGCATGCTCGAAGGCGGCGTCGACACCCTGGATATCGGCCAGGTCCCGACGCCGCTGGTGTATTTCGCAGCGCACACCATGCAGACCGGTTCCGGCGTCGCCATCACCGGCAGCCACAATCCGCCCAAGTACAACGGCTTCAAGATGATGATGGGCGGCCGCGCCCTGTATGGCGATGACGTCCAGGCCCTGGCGGGCCGCATGAACGGCGCCACCGACGCCCCGGCCGCCCGCCCCGGCGTGCGCCGCGAACTGGATCTGGTGGCGGCCTACATCGCGCGCGTCGCGTCGGGCGTGAAACTGGCCCGCCCCATGAAGATCGCCATCGATTGCGGCAACGGCGTGGCCGGCGCGATCGCGCCGCGGCTGTTCCGCGCCCTGGGCTGCGAAGTCACCGAGCTGTTCTGCGAGGTCGATGGCACCTTTCCCAATCACCATCCCGACCCGGCCGAACCCAAGAACCTGCAGGATCTGATCCATTGCCTGGCCACCACCGATTGTGAACTCGGCCTGGCCTTCGACGGCGACGGCGACCGCCTCGGCGTGGTCACCAAGTCGGGCCAGATCATCTGGCCCGACCGCCAACTGGTGCTGTTCGCCCGCGACGTGCTGGCGCGCAACCCCGGCGCCACCATCATCTATGACGTCAAGTGCAGCCGGCACGTCGGCCTGTCGGTCGAGGCCGCCGGCGGCGAGGCATTGATGTGGAAAACCGGCCACTCGCTGGTCAAGGCCAAGCTGGCCGAAACCGGCGCCCCGCTGGCCGGCGAAATGAGTGGCCACATCTTCTTCAAGGAACGCTGGTACGGCTTTGACGACGGGCTCTATACCGGCGCGCGCCTGCTGGAAATCGTGTCGCGCGGCAGCGATGCCGGCGCACCGCTGGAAGCCCTGCCGCAGGACGTCTCGACGCCTGAACTGAAGCTGGAAATGGAAGAGGGCCAGCCGTTCGCCCTGGTGCGGGCGCTGCAGGAACAAGGCCAGTTCCCCGGCGCCGAACGCGTGATCACCATCGATGGCGTGCGTGCCGAGTATCCCGACGGCTTCGGCCTGGCCCGCCCCTCCAACACCACGCCGGTGGTGGTGCTGCGCTTCGAGGCGCAGACCGCCGAGGCGCTGGCCCGCATCCAGGCCGACTTCCGGCGCGAACTGGCTAAACTGGCCCCCCAAGCGTCCCTGCCCTTCTAGATTGCCCATGTCCCTGCCCAACAGCCCCGCCTGGCGCGCATTCGCCGCCGCTGCCGCCGCCGCCCCCCTGCGCGGCGAGCAACTGCGCCTGATCCAAGCCCCGGGACTGCGCCTGGACCTGAGCGCCCAGGCCGATTCCCCCGCGCTGCGGCAGGCCGCCGCCGCGCTGCTGGCGCAACAGGACTTCGATGCCGCCCGCGCCCGGCTGTTCGATGGCGGCAACGCCAACTGGACCGAGCAGCGCCCGGCCTGGCACACGGCGCTGCGCGCCGCCCAGCCGCCGGCGATGGTCGCCGCCGCGGTACTGGCCGAACGCGAGCGCGTGCGCCAGTTCGTGCGCGCCGCCGATGCGGCCGGCCGCTATAGCTGCGTACTGCACCTGGGCATCGGCGGCAGCGATTGGGGGCCGAGGCTGGTCACGCGCGCCCTGCGCCACGGCGGCATGCGGCGCGAAGTGCGCTTCGCCTCGAACGTCGACTCGCATTCGGTGGCCGATGCCATGAGCCGGCTGGACCCGCACGACACGCTGGTCATCGTCGCCTCCAAATCCTTCACCACCACCGAGCCGCTGGCGAATGCCGAAGTCGCCATGAACTGGCTGCGCGAGGCCGGCGTGGCCGATCCGATCAAGCAGGTGGTGGCGATCACCGCCAACGTCGAGGCCGCGCTCAATCTCGGCATTTCACCCGACCACATCTTCCAGATCTGGGACTGGGTCGGCGGCCGTTATTCGCTCTGGTCCGCCATCGGCCTGCCGGTCGCGCTGGCGCTGGGCAACGATGCCTTCGACCAACTGCTGGCTGGCGCCGCGGCCATGGACGAGCACTTCCGCCACGCCCCGCTGGCCGAGAACGCGCCACTGCAACTGGCGCTGGCCGGGGTGGTCAACCGCAGCGTGCTGGGCTTCGATTCGCTGGTCATCTCGCCCTACGATTCGCGCCTCTATCACGTGGTGCCGTGGGCCCAGCAGCTCGAAATGGAATCGCTGGGCAAGGTGGCGACCGCCGATGGCAGCCCCGCGGGCGTGCCGACCGGGCCGGCCGTCTGGGGCATGTCGGGCACCGATTGCCAGCACACTTTCTTCCAGTGGCTGCACCAGGACACCGCCGGCGCGCCGGTCGATTTCATCCTGTGCGAGCAGCCCGACCATGCCTACGCGCGCCACCATGAGCTGCTGATCGCCAATTGCCTGGCCCAGCGCGCCGCGCTGCTGCGCGGCAAATCGTTCGATGAGGCGCTGGCGGAAACCTCGCAGGTCGAATCCGATCCGGCGCGTGCCCGCCTGCTGGCGCAGCACAAGGTCCACCCGGGTGGACGGCCGTCTTCGCTGATCGTGCTGCCGCGCCTGGAGGCCAGCACACTGGGCGCGCTGCTGGCGCTGTACGAGCACAAGGTGTTCACGCAAGGCGTGATCTGGGGCATCAACCCGTTCGACCAATGGGGCGTGGAGTTCGGCAAGGTCCTGGCCAAGAACATCATCCGCGAGCTGGACGCGCCCGCCCAGCAGGCCGCGCCCCAGGATCCCTCCACGCGCTTCTGGATCGACGCCATCGCGCGACGCGACTGAGCGCCCCGCGGGGCCGCTATGGACAGGGCGCGATGACGGGCGAATAATGGCCCGTCGTCCTTTACCTGAGCGCCCCATGCCTACGCCGGTTCGCAGCACCTCACGTATCCTGGCCGCCCTGGCGCTATGCGCGGCAACCGTCGCGCAGGCGCAGTCCTCCCCCTCCCGTGGCATGGTCGCCGCGGCCAATCCCCTGGCCGCGGCCGCGGGGCTCGACGCGCTCAAGCGCGGCGGCAGCGTGGTCGATGCCGCCATCGCCGTGCAGATGGTGCTGACCGTGGTCGAGCCGCAATCGTCCGGATTGGGCGGCGGCACGCTGATGCTGGTGTGGGACCAGGCCAGCGGCACCCTGTCCGCCCTGGACGGGCTGGCGGCGGCACCCGCGCGCACCACCGCCAGCCTGCGCACCGACGTCGACGGCGCCATCCTGCCGCTCCAGGACGTGGCCCGGCTGGGCCGCCCGGTCGGCGTGCCCGGCACCGTGCGCGTGATGGCGCTGGCGCACCAGCGCCAGGGCAAGCTGCCGTGGGCCAGCCTGTTCCAGGCAGGCATCCGCAGCGCCGAAGAAGGCTTCCCGATGTCGCCCTACCTGCACGACAGCCTGCAACGGCTGCCGCAATTGGCGGAGAACCCCGCGATCCGCAAGGTGTTCTACGACGCGCAGGGCCGGGTGCTGCCGGTGGGCGCCACGGTGCGCAACCCGTTGCTGGCCGACGCCTTGCGCAAGGTCGCGGCCGATCCCGACGCCATCAACCACGGCGCGCTCAGTGCCGACGTCCTCGCCGTGATCGGCGCCGGCAAGCATCCCAGCCTGATCCAGGCACAGGACCTGGCCGCCTACCGCCCGGTCGAGCGCACGCCGATCTGCGGCCCGTTCCTGTCCTGGAAGGTCTGCACCTTCCCGCCCCCGAGCTTCGGCGGCGTTTCGGTGCTGCAGCAGTTGGGCATGCTGGCCGCGCGCCGCATCGACACGCTGGCGCCGGGCTCCGCCAAGGCCGATCACCTGCTGATCGACAGCGCCCGCATCGCCCGCGCCGATCGCCTGGCCTATATCGGCGATCCCGACCAGGTCAAGGCGCCGGTCCGGCAACTCATCGCGCCCGACTACGTGCGCCAGCGCGCCACCCTGCTGTCCGGCAAGGCGGTGGCGCAGCCGCGTCCCGGCGTGTTCGCGGGCGTAGCGGCGCCCGGCGGCGCCGAGGCCCCGGGCACCACAGAAACCAGCCAGGTCGCCATCGTCGATGCGCACGGCAACGCCCTGTCCATGACCACCACCATCAACCTGAACTTCGGTTCGTGGCTGATGCCGCACGGCTTCTTCCTGAACAACGCCCTGACCAACTTCTCGTCGGCGCACGGCAAGAACGCGCCCAACGCCATGGCGCCCAACAAGCGGCCGGTCACCTCGATGGCGCCGACCATGGTGTTCGATGGCGATGGCAAGCTGGCGTTGGTCACCGGCTCGGCCGGCGGCGGCTATATCGTCGACTACATCGCCCAGGCCGTGGTGGGCACGCTGGCCTGGGGGCTGCGCCCGGCCGACGCGCTGGCGCTGCCGCACGTCGCCGGCAATACCGGCCGCAGCCAGGTCGAAAAGGGCCGGGTGCCGCCGCAGGCGGCGGCGCAACTGGCCGCGCAGGGCCACAAGGTCGAGCAGGTCGAAATGAAAAGCGGCGCCGCCGCGATCCGCGTGACGCCGCAAGGACTGGACGGCGCCGCCGATCCGCGCCGCGATGGCGCCGCGCTGGGCGGCTGAGGCCTCAGGCGCTGAGCGTGTCGTAAAGGTCGACGTGGATACGGGCGACGCGCTCGATGTTGAATTCGCGTTCGGCCAGGGCGCGGCCGGCCGCGCCCATGGCCTGGCGCAAGGCGCTGTCGCCGGCCAGCCGGGCGATGGCATCGGCCAGCGCCTGCGGGTCGCGCACCGGCACCAGCAGTCCGGTCCTGTCCGGATCGATCGCATCGCGGCATCCCGGCACGTCGGTGGTGACCACGGCGCGCGCGCAGGCGGCGGCCTCGATCAAGGACTTGGGCAGCCCTTCACGGTAGGACGGCAGCACCGCGATGTGCGAAGCGGCGTACAACCGCGGCACATCGTTGCGCTCGCCCAATGCCTCGACGCAGCCCTCTTCCTGCCAGGCCTGGACCTCGGCCGGCGTGGCCGAGGCCGGATTGCCGGCATCCACGCCGCCCACCAGCCGCATTGTCACCGGCACGCCGCGTTCGCGCAGCAGGCGCGCAGCCTGCACGAATTCCTGCACACCCTTGTCGCGCAGCAGGCGCGCCACCATCGTCACCACCACCGGCGGCGCCGGAGGCTCGGGCTGTGCGCGGTATTGGTCCAGGTCGACCCCGGCACCGCGGATCATCACCACCTGTTCGTCGCGCACCGCGCCCAGCGATTTGAGCAGATCGCGGTCGCTGGCATTCTGGAAGATCACGCGGCTGTTGCGATGGCCCAGTGCCAGGCGGTAGAGGCGCGCCACCACTGCGCGAACCAACCGCATCTTCAGCGAATTGGACAGGAACACGAAGCCCAGCCCGGATATCGCCGCCACCATGCCCGGCACCCGCGCCAGGCGCGCGGCAATGCCGCCATACAGCACCGGTTTGATGGTCACCAGGTGAACCACCTGCGGTCGCAGCCGGCGGAACAGGCGCAGCAACGCCAGCAGCGTGCCCAATTCCTGTATCGGATGCTTGCCGCTGCGCGTCATCGGCACCACGTGATGGGTCATGCCCAACGCCTCGATATCGGCCACCGCCGGGCCGTCCATCGTGGCCACGTGCACGTCGTAGCCGGCGCGCTGCGCGGCCAGCGCCACCGGCACCCGGTGCGACATGAAGAACGCCGGATTATTGACCACGAACAGCAGTCGGCGCGCCGCACTCATGCCGAGGCTCCGGCAAGACGGCGCCACACCGCGATATAGCGCTGTACCATCCGCGCCAGGTCGAAGTGCTCCAGCACGCGGGCGCGGCCGGCCTCGCCGGCACGACCACGGCCGCGCGCGGCCACCTCGCGCAATGCACTCTCGATACCCCGCGCCAGCGCCTCGGGCTGTTCTGGCGGCACAACCACGCCGGTATCGCCGATGATGTAGGCGGCATCGCCCACGTCCGTCGCCACACAATAGACACCGCAGGCCATGGCCTCGGCCACGACGTTGGGAAAGCCCTCGGCGCAACTGGACAATACGTGCAGGTCGAGCCCGTTCATCACGGCAGGCACATCGTCGCTGGGCCCCGCCAGCACCAGCCGCTCGCGCAGATCGAGCTTGTCGACCCAGGCCATCAGATCGGGATTGTCGGCCGTCATGCCGCGCCCCACCAGCACACAGCGCAATCCCGCGTCGCGGCCATCGCGCACCAGCGCGGCCACCGCGCGCAGCAGGTTGGCATGGTCCTTCAGCGGATCCCAGCGCGCCACGCATCCGATCACCGGCACATCGCCATCCAGCCCCCACTCGGCACGCACTCGCGCCCGCGCGGCCGCGTCGGGCGCGTAGCGTGACAGGTCGTAACCGTTGGCGATCACCACCATGCGGTCGCGGCGATAGCCTTTGGCGGCGTGCCGTTCGGCGGCATTCTGCGCGGCGCACACGATGGCGCCCGGCAGCACGCCCGACAGCAGCGCGCAGGCGCGCAACACCATGCGGGCCGAACGGCTGCTGCGCTCGAGATGCGCGCCGGAATTGCGGATGCCCCAGGCAATGGCGCGAACGCCCGCCAGGCGCGCCGCCAGGCCGCCGATCAGGTCGGCGTGATACATCCAGGTCTGCACCGCATCGGGCCTGGCCTCGGCGATGAGACTCCGCAAGGCCAGGAAACCGCCCAGCGTGATGCGTCCGCGCGGCATGCCCAGCGCGTGCACGGCAACGCCGACTGCGCGCAGCCGCTCGCCATAAAGACCGTCGTCGGTCAGCGACACGACGATGTGCTCGGCGTCCTGCCCGGGAAAAGTGGACAGCCGCCACAGCACCGACTCCGCGCCGCCCTGGCCCAGGCCGGTGATCACATGGACGATGCGCAGGGTGGCCGTCATCTTCCTTCCCTCACTGCCTCGAACAGTCCATCCCATTCCGCCAGCACGCTGGCCAGCGCATAACGTTGGCGCACCGCGTCGGCGCCCCGCTCGCCCAGTTGGCGTCGCAATGCCACGTCGCCCAGCAGGCGGCGCAACGCCTCGCGCAACGCCTGGCGGTCGCCGGCGGGTACCAGCAGGGCGTCCTGGCCATCATGGGTCATTTCGCGCGGGCCGCTGGGGCAATCGAAAGCGGCGCAGGGCAGGCCCAGCGCCATCGCTTCCAGCAGCACATTGGGGAAACCCTCGACCAGCGAGCTGAGCACGAACGCCTGGCCCCGCGCCAGTTCGTCCCAGGGCGCCTCGGTACGGCCCGGCAAGCTGACGCGCCCGTCCAGGCCGAGGTTCGCGACCTGGCGCTCCAGCGCGCCACGCTCGGGGCCTTCGCCCCAGATGCGCAGGTTCCAGTCGGGGAATTCAGGCGCCAACTGAGCGAATACGTCGATCAGCAGGTCGAACTGCTTGTCGGTGACCAGCCGCCCCATCGCCAGCAGCGTGCGAGGCGCGTCATCCTCTCGCTGGACGACCCGCGGCGCGTCCAGCAAGGGCGCCGGCAGCGGGTTGGGAATCACGGCCAGGCGCTTGATGCCTGGCACCTGGCGCGAGAACGGGCCGGCCGTATCGGCCGCCTGCACCGTCACCATGTCGGCGCGCGGATACAGCAGGCGGCGCAGCCGGCGCCAGACCGTGCCCGTGGTGGTCTCGGCCACGGGATTGGTGCGCTCGCAGACGATCAGCGGCGTGCGCAGGCCGCGCGTTGCCAGAATGGCGGCCACATTGACATTGGTCAGGAACGACACCACCACGTCCGGCGCGCTGTCGCGGATATGCCGACGCAGCGCCAGCAGGCGCTTGAAAGCGGCCATCGGGCCGGACATGCGCGTGCCCGCCAGATCCGCCAGCCACTCCAGCTTGACCTTGTCCGACAGCGGATAGAAGCAACTGCCCTTGGACGAATAGGTCGGCGTCAGCACGACGTCGTCGCCGCGTTCGGCCCACGCATTGACCAGCGTGGCGGCCACGCGCTCGGCGCCGCCGGCATGCATGGAACTGACCAGCATCAGGATCTTCATACGTCAACGACTCCCAAGCGCTCCCCCCTGTTCGCCACCGGCGCGGTAGCGATCCAGCCAGGCCTGCATCATCAGCACGCCCCAAAGATGGCTATCCCAATTGCGATGGCCGGACACATGCTCGCGCCACTTGCGCAGGATGGGCTCGGGTTCGAACCAACCCTCCTGGCGCAGGCGCGACGGGTCCAGCAGGGCCTCGGCCCAGTCGCGCAACGGGCCGCGCAGCCAGGCCGCCAGCGGCACGGCGAAGCCGCGCTTGGGGCGGTCCACCAGTGCCTGCGGCACATGGCGGTACAACACCTGGCGCAGCAGCCACTTGCCGGTGGCGCCGCGCACCTTGTAGCGATGCGGCAGGCTCCAGGCGAATTCGTAAACGCGGTGGTCGATCAGCGGGACGCGGGTCTCCAGGCTCACCGCCATGGCGGCCCGGTCCACCTTGACCAGGATATCGTCCGGCAGATAGGTCACGGTATCGAGCTTCATCATGGCTTCGAAAGTCGATCCCCGCATCTCGCGCGCGAACTCGGACACCGGCTCGACCCCACCCTTGACCACGCGGGCCGGGTCCGACCAGTACGACACGAACAAGCGGTAGAAATCACCGCGCGTGTCGGCCCGTAGCAACTCGCCCAGCTTGCCGACCTTGCCGCGCCAGGCGCCACGGCCCGGCAGATGGGTCGAGGCGCTCAGCAGCGCGCCGGCGGGCGTGCGCAGCAGCGCCGGGATGCGTTCGCACTTCTGCCACCAGTTGTTGACACGGAAGTAACGCGAGTACCCCCCGAACAGTTCGTCGCCGCCGTCGCCGGACAACGCCACGGTGACGTGCTGGCGCGCCATGCGCGTCACCAGCGAGGTCGGGATCTGCGACGAATCGGCGAACGGTTCGTCGTACATGTCGGCCAGGCCCGGCACCACCGCCAACGCATCGGCGGCGGTGACGTACAGCTCGGTATGATCGGTGCCCAGGTGCGTGGCCACCGCCTTGGCGTGCTGCGCCTCGTCGTAGCCCTTTTCATGGAAGCCGATGGCGAACGTACGCACCGGCTGCGTGCTTTGCGCCTGCATCAGCGAAACAATCGTCGACGAATCGATGCCGCCCGACAGGAAAGCCCCCAGCGCTACATCGGAGAGCATCTGACCGCCAACGGCCTTGGACAGCACGCCCTCGAGCGCGTCGGTGGCCTGCGCGTCGGAATCGAACGATAGCAACGATTGCGCCGCGGTGTCGGCGGCCTCGCGCGCCGACCAGTAGACGCGCGGTTCGGGCATGCGGCGGCTGCGGCAATCGTCTGCGGTGAATTCGATCCAGGTGCCGGGCGGCAGCTTGGCGATGCCTTCGTAGATCGACTGCGGCGCGGGAATGTAGTTGTGCCGCATGAACGACGCCAACGCATTGCGGTTCAGGTTGCGGCCGAAACCCGGAATGGGCATCAGGCCCTTGAGTTCGGAGGCAAACACCAGCTCTGCGCCCGAATAGCCGTAATACAGGGGTTTTTCGCCCATGCGGTCGCGCGCCAGCACCAGCTTGCGCGCGGCGCGGTCCCACAACGCGATGGCGAACATGCCGACCGAGGCCTGCAGCGTGGCCTCGATACCCAGCGACGTGAACCCGGCCAGCAGCGTCTCGGTATCGGAATGGCCGCGCCAGGAAGGCGCCAGGCCGGATGCTTCCAACTGCCGGCGCATGTCCAGGTGGTTGTAGATCTCGCCGTTGAACACCATGACATAGCGGCCGCAGGCCGACACCATCGGCTGGTGACCGGCTTCGGTCAGGTCCTGGATCGCCAGGCGCACGTGCGCCAGGGCCAGGCCGGCATCGGCGTCCTCCCAGAAGCCGTTGCTGTCGGGCCCGCGGTGGCGGATGCGGCGGCAGCTCTCTGCCAGCACTTGCGCCTTGTCACCCAGGGGGCCCCAAATTCCGACAATTCCACACATGATTTCAGGTTCTCGTGGTCACCGCAGCAACGGTGTGGCGCGCGGCCTAGCGGCCCGCCGCGCGCACGCCGTCAAAAAGTTCTTGCCATAGGCCCAGCACGCGTTCGGCGGAAAAGCGCTCGCGCACCGCCGTGGCCGCCCCGGCCATGCGCAGGCGGCCGGCCTCGTCGCCCATTACCGCATCAAGCGCGCGGCACAGCGCATCGACATCGCCATTGGGCCGCACCAAAACGCCATCGACGCCATCGCGCACGATTTCACGCGGGCCGGTATCGCAATCGAACGCCACCGCGGCCAGGCCGCTGGCCATCGATTCCAGCAGGGTATTGGACAACCCCTCGAAGCGCGACGTCAGCACGTACAGGTCGGCGCTGTGATACCAATCGCCCACGTTGCCGGCGCGTCCCGGCAGGCGGACACGATCCTGCAAGCCGGCCTCGCGCACCTGCGCCTCCAGGGCGCGGCGCTCGTCGCCCTCGCCCAGGATAACCAGATCCCAGTCCGGATGCGACTGCGCCAGCCGCGCATAGGCCTGCAGCAGCAGATCGAAGCCTTTGTCCGCGTGCAGCCGCCCAACCGCCAGCAGGCGCTTGCGGCCGGCCCCGGCCGGCGGCGCCAGCACGGGTTCGCCCTGGGGCAGCGGCCAGTGCACCGGATTGGGAATCACCGCCAGCCGCGAACCCGGCACATGCCGTTCGAGCCATTGCGCGGTGCCGCGGGTCAGGGCCACCACCCGCGCGGCGCGCGGATAGGTCAGGCGCCGCAAACGCTGCCAGAATCCGGACAGGGTCTGCGACGGCGGGTGGGTATGTTCCGTGGCGATGACACGGCATCCCAGCCCGGCGCAGGCCAGCACCGACAGCACCGATGCGGTGGTCATCATGCCCAGCACGATGTCGGGCCGGAACGCCTTGATCACTCGGCGCAGGGTGCGCACGCGCTGCACATTGCGCCACAGGCCGCGCAGGCCGCCACCCTCGCCCGCCGTGTGCAGCACCTCGCGCCGTACCCGGGGATGCAGCGTGTAGACGTCGCCCTGCGCGCTCGCCTGCGTCACCACCATGACCTCGCGGCCCATGCCGGCCCAATGCGCGCTCAGGTCGGCGGCGACCCGTTCGGCGCCACCGCCATGCAGCGAATGGATGAACAGCAGCACGCGCAACGGACGGCCGGACTCGGGAGCAGCAGGCATTCAGTCGGCCTCCTTGGGTTCGGCGCGGCGCAAGGCCACCACCAGATAGCAAACATACGACAACAGGTACATCAGGCTGGTGGCCAGCATGATGCCCGCGGCCCCCATCCTCGGCGCCAGTACGGTATTCAGGGCGGCCTTCAACGCGAAATTGGCGACCGCGATGGCGGCCATGATGCGATAGCGGTTCTGGCTGGCCAGCAGTTGCACCAGGATCAGCACGCCAAAATAGAACGGCAATTGCAGCAGGCCCCAGCGCAGCACATGCGCCACGGCGGCGGTATTCTCGGCGGTGAAGGCGCCGCGCTGGAACAGGACAGATACGCCCCATGGCGCCAGCAGCCAGCCCACCGCCACCGCCCCGGCGCCGGCCGCCACCATCAGCACCGACCATTTCAATGCCATGGCCCGCGCCCGCGCGGTATCGCCGCGCGCCTGCACGTCGGCCAGCACCGGCAGCGCCGCGCGCCCGACCGACACCGCGCCGATGCCCAGCAACAGCGACAACAGCCGGCTGGCGTAGCCCAGCGTGGCGTTGGCATTGGCGCCCAGATTGGCGGCCGCGTATTGATCGAGCGGCCCGACGAAACTCATGGCCACCTGGCCGATCAGCATCACGCCCGCCGCGCCCATCAACTCGGGCCAATGAGGCGAACGCAGCGTCAACGTCGGTGCGCCCCAGAAGCCTCCGTCAGCGCGCGCGGCCAGCCAGGCCAGCCATGCGGTCTGGATCGCATAGCCCACCAGCGTGCCCCACAACAGCGGTCCGACGCTCTCGGCGCTGGCGGCCAGCATGACCCACGCCAGCGTCGCCACCGCCGGCACGCTGTCCAGCAGGGTATTGACGTGACGCTCATGCGAGCGCAGCCGCGCCGCGCTGATGCCCGCCACCAGCAGCAAGGCCGACACGGGCGCGAAGGCCAGCAACAGTTCGCCGGTCATCTCGCCAACGCGCGCCGACAGGCCCTGCCCCAACGCGCCCAGCACCTGCGGCCAGGCGAACCAGGTCAACAAGGCCAGCGCGACGCCCACGGCCGCCACCCAGCCCTGCAGTTCACGGATGAATTGTTCGCGTTCAGCGGCTTCGGCGCGGCGCAGCCGTACCAGCACCGGAATCAGCACCACCGACAGCACGCCCACGATCGTGACCGGCAGCCAGGTGGCCATGGTCATCGTGAACTGATAGGCGTCCACGGCGTCGCTGACGCCGTATCGGTATGCCACCGCCATCTCCTTGATGGCGCCGGCGGCCTTGCCCAGCAGCAGAAACACCGCCACCCGGAACGCACCTTTGAAAATGCGCTGGTGGTCCGGATGGATGCTGCCCAGTTTGCGGATGAGTGCTTTCAAATCAACGCAGGAATTGCGTGTACCAGGGCATCGCCACTTCCAGGCCCTGCAGCACGGTATGCGTGGGCTGATAGCCCAGCAGCCGGCCGGCCTTGCTGACGTCGGCCTGCGAATGGCGCACGTCGCCCGCCCGGAAATCGGCGTAGACCGGTTGCTTGTCGTAGACCACGCCCTGCTTGCCCAGCGCCCGCACCAGGAAACCGAACAGGTCGTTCAGGGTGCTGCGGCCGCTGACGGCCACGTTGTAGACGTGGTTGCGGGCTTCGGGCGGCGCCATGGCCGCCAGGATGTTCGCCTGGACCGCATTCTCGACGAAGCAGAAGTCGCGGCTGGTCTCGCCATCGCCGTTGATGGTGACGTCCTCGCCCTGGATCATCGCGGCGGTCCACTTGGGGATGACCGCGGCATAGGCGCCGTTGGGATCCTGGCGCTTGCCGAATACGTTGAAATAACGCAGGCCCACCGTCTCGAAACCATAGGAACGCGCGAACACGTCGGCGTACAGCTCGTTGACGAACTTGGTGACGGCGTAGGGCGACAGCGGCTTGCCGATGTTTTCCTCGACCTTGGGCAGGGCCGGATGGTCGCCGTAGGTCGAGCTCGAGGCAGCGTACACGAACGACTTCACGCCGGCGTCACGCGCCGCCACCAGCATGTTCAGAAAGCCGCCGATGTTCACCTCGTTGGTGGTGATCGGGTCTTTCAGCGAACGCGGCACCGAACCCAGCGCTGCCTGGTGCAGCACGAAGTCCACGCCTTGAACCGCGCGACGGCAAGCCTCGAGGTCGCGGATATCACCCTCGATGAAGGTCAGCCGCGCCCATTGCTCGGGCGTGACGGAGGCCTTCACCTCGTCCAGGTTGTGCTGGTGGCCGGTGGCGAAGTTGTCCAGGCCGGTGACGGTCTGGTCCAGCTTCAACAGGGTCTCCAGCAGGTTGGAACCGATGAAGCCGGCGCAGCCGGTCACCAGCCACTTGCGCGGCGTGGCGGCCAGCTCCCGAGTGACGGATTCAAAGCGTGTGGTCATGCGACGTCCTCCTTACAGGCGCAGATCGGATTCGGCGGGCGACAACACGTACTTCAGGTCGTAAAGGATGTGTTCCGGCTTGCCCAGCTTGCGGATGCCTTCGGCGCCCATATCTGCGAACTGCTGGTGCGCCACGCCCAGGATCACGGCGTCGTACTTGCCTTCGTCGAGTTGGGTGACCGGAGCGATGCCGTATTCGTGCATGGCTTCTTCGGGGTCCACCCAAGGGTCGTACACATCGACGGCCACGTTGTAATCGCCCAATTCCTTGATGATGTCCACGATGCGGGTATTGCGCAGGTCCGGGCAGTTTTCCTTGAAGGTCAGGCCCATCACCAGCACGCGCGCGCCCTGTACGTGGATGCGGCGCTTGGTCATGGCCTTGACCAGTTGCGACACCACGTAGCCGCCCATCGAGTCGTTCAAGCGGCGGCCCGCCAGGATGATCTCGGGGTGGTAGCCGATCGACTGCGCCTTGTGCGTCAGGTAGTACGGGTCGACGCCGATGCAGTGACCGCCCACCAGGCCCGGACGGAACGGCAGGAAGTTCCATTTGGTGCCGGCGGCCTGCAGCACCGCTTCGGTGTCGATGCCCATCTTGTTGAAGATCAGCGCCAGTTCGTTGATCAGCGCGATGTTGACGTCGCGCTGGGTGTTCTCGATCACCTTGGCGGCCTCGGCCACGCGGATGCTGGAGGCCTTGTGGGTGCCCGCGGTGATGATCTGCTTGTAGAGCTGGTCCACCAGCTCGGCCACTTCCGGCGTCGAGCCCGACGTGACCTTCTTGATGGTGCTGACGCGGTGAGCCTTGTCTCCCGGATTGATGCGCTCGGGGCTGTAGCCGGCGTAGAAATCGACGTTGAATTTCAGGCCCGACACGCGTTCCAGCACCGGCACGCAGTCTTCCTCGGTGGCGCCGGGGTAGACGGTGGATTCGTAGATGACGATGTCGCCGCGCTTGAGCACCGCGCCGATGGTCTCGCTGGCCTTGACCAGCGGCGTCAGGTCGGGCTGCTTGTATTCGTCGATCGGCGTGGGCACGGTGACGATGAAGACGTTGGCCTGGCCCAGCTCGGCGCGGTCGGCGGTGTAGCTCAGTTGCTTGGCGTCCGCCAATTCGGCATCGCTGACTTCCAGCGTGTGGTCATGGCCAGCCTTCAGCGCCTCGATGCGGCGGCTATTGATGTCGAAACCGATAACCGATCGCTTCTTGCCGAACTCGACCGCCAACGGCAGGCCGACGTAGCCCAGGCCGACGACCGCGAGTTTCACATCCTGAATACGCAACATAACTCTCCCTTTACCGTAAGAACGATCACGGCATTTTAAATATGGTCGGGGTGATGGATAACCGGGCCCCCGGCGGGAATCACCGGGGCACCCAAAAACTTAATCGGCCCGCAGGACGGACGGCAGCAGCAGCCATCCTGGCCGGCGCCAGGACACCAGGCGCGCATACAGCCAGATGTAAACGCCGGCAAAGACCAGCAGGCTGGCGCCCAGCGCCCAGGCGTTGTCCCACCAGATGGTGGCCGGCACCAGGCCTATCAGGGCCAGTACCCACATGTAGGGCGAGGCCAGGGCGTTGCATAGCGCCGGCACTGCATGGCGGCGTCCACGGCTGAAGGTCACCCGCACCAGGCGGCGGAAGACCAGTTGGTGCAGATGCAGGGCGTCCGGCTGGTCCACCGGCACGCCGCGCTTGAAGCGGCGGCGCCAGATCGAGAAGCCGGTTTCGAAGACGGGATAGAACAACACCGCCAAGGCGTAGAACGGCGACACCGACGGATTGCGCACCACCAGCAGCACGGCCAGTTCGGCCAGCATGAAGCCCAGGAAGTACGCCCCCCCGTCGCCCAGGAACACGCGCCCGAAGGGGAAGTTCCATACCAGGAACCCGAGCGTGGCCGATGCCAGGGCCGCGGCGACCAGGAAGATCGGCACGTCGCCCACTTGCAGCGCGACCAGGCTGATGGATACCGCCATCAGCGTCGCCACCATGCCGGCCAGGCCGTTCATGCCGTCGACGATGTTCAGCGCATGGGTACAGCCGCCCACCGCGAACATGGTGAAAACCAGGGAGACCGGCCAATACGACAGGATGTAGTCCACCGGCGCCATGCCGACGCGGCTGACACCGCCCAGCAACCACCAGGCGATCGCGGCGGACGCGAAGGCGGCCAGCAGGCGCTTGCTGGCGCCGATGTCCTTGGTGATGTCTTCGAGCAAGCCCGCCACGAACACCGGCAGCGCCGAAACGAACAATGCCGGCCAGAGCCAGGCCAGGGTCATGTTGTCGGGCCCCAGCACCAGCAGGCCCATGAGCGTGCCCGCCAGCACGGCCAGCCCGCCAACGCGCGGCGTGGCGCGCGAATGGTTCGCTTGCGGCTTGTTGAGATCGCTGTCGCCGGTGAAGGCGCCATGCCATCGCTCCGACGCCACGATGAGTCCCCCCACCATGAACGCGACCACGCATATGTACAGCCAGGTCACAGGGTCACCTCTGGTTGGTCTATCGAGACAGGCCGGTCATTATCGGCGGCAGGTGTAACGCCCATATATGGGAGGGATAAGGAAGTGCAATTCACCGGGACAGAACGTAACGACCGCGGACCGGGCTGGCACGTGTGCTTGCGCCCCCGGTTCAAGGGAGGCTCCGCAACGCGACCGCGGGCCTGCGGAAATACGGATTTCACCAAATGATTGTAGAGCTTTCCGCCCCTGCGCACGCGAAATATCCAAGGGAAAACGCGGAGTCCGCCATCAGGACGGCAGCCGGGGGGAAAAATCCTCGCCCGCGCCTTGCCGGGCCGCGTCCCGCAACGGCTCCGCAATAAATGGGGACGCATTTGTTTTCCTTAAAAAAAAGCCCGAGATCGTGAGATCTCGGGCTAAATCCACCAAAGGAGGAGGGTGGAGGAGACAACCGTGGCATGTTGGGAGCCGTTTTGCTCGCTGCGCTGTCGGGGTTTTGCACCGCGCCGACTGCGTTTCAACATCCGATGAGATGCATAGTATCGAGTTTTTTTGTGCGATGCAAGAATTTTTTTTCGCGCGGCTTGGCGTCGGAGCGAGCGTTGCATTTTTGCCGCAACGCCTGCCGCCATCGCCCGCAAAGCCGCACCCAGCAATGCCCTTCAAAAAAGGCGGGTTATTGCCAAACGGGTTTACCCCTTGCGGATTTACCCTAGCCTGGACCGGGTAATCCCGCCCTATGATTTGCACTAAAAAGGTGCGCCCGGCACCATGTTGCGGCAATTATTGCGCATCGCAACATTTTGATGCCCCGAGGCGTGGCATCGCATCGCCACCTTCAGACCCAATACGCCGTCGTCGTCATGACCTTGGACATCGCGCGCATGGCGGCCTTGACCGGGCCAGGCAACGGCACCCCGCCGGCGGCTTCGGCGCTGGCACGGTGCTGGGCCTCGTCGTCCTTCATCTTCTGCACGATCTGGCGTGAACGCGCGTCCTGTTCGGGCAGGGTACGCAGGTGCCCTTCCAGGTGCGCCTCGACCTGCTTCTCGGTTTCGGCCATGAAGCCCAGGTTGCGCGGCGCCCCCGCATAGCCGGCCAGCAGGCCGAGCGCGAAAGAACCGGCATACCAGACCGGGTTGAGCAGACTTGGACGGCTGCCCAGTTCGGTCAGGCGCTGGTTGCACCACACCAGGTGGTCTACTTCCTCGCCAGCAGCCTCGAGCAACAGGCTGCGCGGACCGGGTTCGCGGCACACCGCGGCCTGGCCACGATACAGGGCCTGGGCGCATACCTCGCCTACGTGGTTGACCCGCATCAGCCCGGCCGCGTGGCGCTTTTCCTGCGTCGACAGGGTGCCCGGCGCCTCCTCGGCGGTGGCCGGGTTGGGCCGGCCGGCGCTGGCGCTGCCGGACAGCACGCGCAAGGCCCGATCGGCCTCGGCCAGCAGTGCGTCCAACGGCGACGCACGGCGGGGGAATTTGGCGGAAGCGGTGGGGGACAGGGAGGGGAACATGGACAACTCCTGGATTGCGGCACACACCCCTGATGCGGGGCGGGGCTCTCACGCCTGGAATTGTACGCAACGGGTATCATCGGCCATTGACTGCGCTCAAGCACAAGGATCCGAGAAATGGAATGCACGATCGACTGGGGCGGCCCCAACGGCATGCTCTTTACCGCCAGCACCGGCAGCGGCCACGTAGCCGTGATGGATGGCGCGGTGGATGGCGGCGGCCACAACCTGGCGCCCCGCCCCATGGAAATGCTGCTGGCCGGCACCGGCGGCTGCACTGCCTATGATGTCGTGCTGATCCTCAAGCGCGGCCGCCACGCCGTGACCGGCTGCAGCGTCAAGCTGCGGGCCGACCGCGCCGATGTCGACCCCAAGGTGTTCACGCGCATCCATTTCGCTTTCACCGTCACTGGCCGCAACCTGCCGCGCGCGGCGGTCGAACGCGCGGTGCAGTTGTCGCACGAGAAATACTGCTCGGCTTCCGCCATGCTCGAAAAAACCGCCGAGCTGACCTTTTCGGTGGATATCGTCGATATCCAGGAAGCCCCCGCGGCGGCCTGACGCCGACGCCACTTCAGCCTTTTCTGATTCTGTTCCCATGAAACAATACCTGGACCTCGTTCAATCCATCCTGGACACCGGCGCGTGGCAGGAAAACCGGACGGGCATACGCACGCTGAGCATGCCGGGCGCCTCGCTGCGCTTCGACCTGCAACAGGGCTTTCCGGCCGTCACCACCAAAAAACTGGCCTTCAAGTCCGCCATCGGCGAAATGGTCGGCTTCCTGCGCGGCGTGCGCAGCGCCGCCGCGTTCCGTGAACTGGGTTGCAAGGTCTGGGACCAGAACGCCAACGAAAATGCCCAGTGGCTGGCCAACCCCTACCGAGAAGGCATCGACGACCTGGGTCCGGTCTATGGCGTGCAATGGCGCGAATGGCCCGCCTACAAATTGCTGGACGCAGGCCGCGAGGGCCAGATCGCCGACGCCCTGGCGCGCGGCTACACCAAAGTGGCCGACCTGCAGGCCGATGGCGCGCCCAAGGTGTTGCTGTACAAGGCGGTCGACCAATTGCGCCAGTGCCTGGACACCATCCACGAGCGTCCAGGCGACCGCCGCATCCTGTTCCATGGCTGGAACTGGGCGCAGATCGAGGAAATGGCGCTGCCCCCCTGCCACTTGCTCTACCAGTTCCTGCCGAACGCGACCACGCGCGAAATCTCGCTGTGCCTGTACATCCGCTCGAACGATGTCGGCCTGGGCACGCCGTTCAACCTGACCGAAGGCGCGGCCCTGCTGCATCTGGTCGGCCGGCTGACCGGCTACACGCCGCGCTGGTTCACGTATTTCATCGGCGATGCCCATATCTACGAAAACCACCTGCCGATGCTGCGCGAGCAACTGACCCGTACGCCACACGAGGCGCCGCGGTTGGTGCTGTCCGACCGCATTCCCGATTTCGCCCAGACCGGCCGCTACGAACCGCAATGGCTCGAACAGGTCGAACCGGGCGATTTCTCGCTGGCCGGTTACACCCATCACGCCCCCCTGACCGCTCCCATGGCGGTCTGAGCCGGCTCCCGCTCGACGGCGCCTCGCCCAGGTGAAGATTGGTGAGCATCTGGAGGCGCGTTTTCGGTATAACCCATCCCTTAGCCTCGGACGCGCTTCCTGCAAGCGCTGCGCGCCGTCGCTGCTGAACGGCCCTTGCCGCGCCGTGCCTGCCACTCGCCGCGTCACCGGATCATTCGCCGGTTTCGCCGACCGCCTGCAGGGCGGCGCCGCACCCCCCCATCCCTAAAAGAGAGTATGTGAATCGCCAGCGTCAACAGCAGGATGCCCGTGCGGCCAAGTTGCAACCGTTGACTACTAATTGATTTGAATTGAGGCCGGCGCGGCGGCTGTATGCGCTCAGGACAGGACCCCAAAAATGCTCGTTGGAACATATAACCCTTCGCTCGTCCTCGTATCCCTAGGGGTCGCCATCCTGGCGTCGTATACGGCGCTGGGTATGGCCAACCGCGTGCGGGCGGCGAGCGGGCTGCCGGCGGCGCGCTACTGGCTGGCGGGCGGCGCGCTGGCCATGGGCATCGGCATCTGGTCCATGCATTTCGTCGGCATGCTGGCATTCAACCTGCCCATCCCGATGGGCTACGACCTGCCGCTGACGGTGCTGTCGCTGGCCATCGCCATGGGCTGTTCCGCGTTCGCGCTGTGGATCGTCTGCAAGGACGAACTGCCCTGGCGCCGCCTGGTCAGCGGCGCCCTGCTGATGGGGGCTGGCATCGCCGCCATGCACTATATCGGCATGGCCGCCATGCGCATGGCGCCCGGCATCGTCTACGACCCGGCCTGGTTCATCGTATCCATCGTGATCGCGGTGGCGGCATCGGGCGCGGCGCTGTGGATCACCTACCGCCTGCGCCAGGACGGTCCGCGCGTGGCCCTGTCGCGGCCGCTGGCGGCCGTGGTCATGGGGCTGGCCATCGTCGGCATGCACTATACCGGCATGGAGGCAGCGGGGTTCCCGGAAGGCAGCATCTGCATGGCAGCGAACACGGGCATCTCGGCTGGATGGCTGGCCATCGCCGTGACCGCCGTGACGCTCAGCGTGCTGGCCATCGCCCTGGTGGTGGCGGTGCTGGACAATCGCCTGGAAGCCCGGACCTCGGCGCTGGCCTCCTCGCTGGCCGAAGCCAACGAAGAGCTGGTGCAACTGGCGCTGCACGACACGCTGACCAAGCTGCCCAATCGCATCCTGCTGGAAGACCGGCTGGAACAGGCCATCGAAAGCGCCAGCCGCCGCAAGGGCTATTTCGCCGTGCTGTTCTTCGACCTGGACGGCTTCAAGGCGGTCAACGACGCCTACGGCCACCATACCGGCGATGCCCTGCTGATCGACCTGGCCCAGCGCATCCGCCAGACCTTGCGCACACAGGACACGGTGGCGCGCCTGGGCGGCGACGAATTCATCGTGCTCAGCGAAGTGGTGGAACCCACCGACGCCGCCAACGTGGCGGACCGCCTGATCGAGGCGATCGCGCGCCCGGTGGTGGTGTACGGGCACGAGGTGCTGGTGACCTCCAGTGTCGGCATCGCCATCTACCCCAACGACGGCGAGGACACCCACGCCCTGCTGACCAATGCCGACGCCGCCATGTACCACGCCAAGCGCCTGGGCGGCACCGGCTACAGCTTCTTCGAGCCGTCGATGAACGCCGACGCGCACGAGCAGATCGAACTGCTGCACGACCTGCGCCTGGCGCAGGAACGCGGCCAGTTCGTGCTGCACTACCAACCCAAATACGAAGCGCCGTCCGGCCCCATCATTGGCGCCGAGGCGCTGCTGCGCTGGAACCATCCCACCCGCGGCCTGGTGGGTCCGGACCAGTTCATCCCGACGGCGGAAAAGACCGGGCTGATCCTGTCGATCGGCGAATGGGTCATCAACGAGGCCTGCCGCCAGATGCGCGAATGGATCAATGCCGGACAGGGGCACTGGACCATCGCCGTCAACATCTCGGCGCTGCAATTCGCCCATTCCGGGCTGGTCGAAACCGTGCGCGGCGCGCTCGCTCGCCACGACGTTCCGCCCTCCTGCCTGACGCTGGAAGTGACCGAGTCGACCGCCATGCGCGACGCCGAGGCCAGCCTGACCGTGCTCAAGCGCCTGTCGGGGCTGGGCGTGACCATCTCGATCGATGATTTCGGCACCGGCTACTCCAGTCTGCTGTACCTGAAGCGCCTGCCGGCCACCGAACTGAAGATCGACCGCGGCTTCGTCAACCAACTGGACAACGACAACGAGGACGCCGCCATCGTCTCGGCCATCGTCGCACTGGCGCAGCAGCTCAACCTGCGCATCGTGGCCGAGGGGGTCGAGACCTCGGCGCAGCAGAAGTTCCTGACCGGCCTGGGCTGCGATTCGCTGCAGGGCTTCCTGCTGGGCAAGCCGATGCCGGCCGACAAATTCCTGGAGCACGCCGCCGGCTGAGCCGTTCCCGGCGCCTTGCGGGCCGCCGCCACGGCAATGCGGCCCGCCCCGGCCCGCCAGATTTGCTACGCTTGGAGCCTTCCCGCCGCCACGCCGGCTTCCCTTGCCTGAGCGCCCCCGACCGCATGTCCGCCCGCCTGACCCTGATCGTCGCCTATTCCACCAATCGCGCCATCGGCCGCGACAACGCCCTGCCCTGGAAACTGCCGGGCGACCTGGCGCATTTCAAGCGCAGCACGCTGGGCCATCCGATCATCATGGGCCGCAAGACCTGGGAATCGCTCGGCCGGCCCCTGCCTGGCCGCGCCAACATCGTGATCAGCCGCAACCCCGCCTACGAGGCCGCCGGCGCCACCGTGGTGCCGACGCTGGAGGCCGCCGTCGCCGCCTGTGGCGACAGCGCCGAAGCCTTCGTCATCGGCGGCGCGCAGATCTACACGCAGGCCCTGGCGCTGGCCAGCCGCATCCTGGCCACCGAGGTCCACGCCGAGGTCGAGGGCGATGCCTTCTTTCCGCTGCTGCCCGGCTTCCAGTGGCGCGAAACCGCGCGCGCGGCGCAACCCGAGGAAAATGGCTACCGCTACGACTTCGTGACGTACGAACGCGCCTGAGACCGCCGGGCGGCGCCCGCCGCCCGAACCCGGTCCACAAGATCAGGCCGCGCCCTCATTGCGCATGAAACGCCATAGCGCCGGCGCTTCCGAATACGCCACGTTGAAGCGCACCCAGGGCGTATCGGCCTCGTCGACCTCGAAATACGATCCCGGCGCCAGCCAGATACCGTCCTTCAGCGCCAATCCGGCCAGGCCGTTGGCGCCGCGTTCGCGCCACTGGCCGGCCACCTTGGCCCACAGGAACAATCCAGCCTGGGGCCGCGCATAGATCTCGAAGCCATGCTGCGCCATCAGCCCCGCCACCGACGCGTGGGCCTGGGCCAGCCGTTCGCGGGTACGCTCGATGTGGGCCCGGTAGCGGCCTTCGCGGATCACCTGGTGCACGATGCGCTCCATGATCTCCGGCGACGTCAGCCCCACCGCCATCTTGGTGCGCGCGATGTCGCGCGTCAGGTCGCGGTGCGCCACCACGTAGCCGACCCGCACCGACGGGCTGATGACCTTGGAGTACCCCCCCAGGTAGACCACCCGCCGCCCCCCGTCCAGCGCCGCCAGCATGGGCGTCACGCCCGGGGCCAGTTCGCGCGAGATGTCGTCCTCGACCACCCACAGCCCATGGCGCTCGGCCAACTGCAGGATGCGGAAGGCGTTGGCCATGCTGATGCTGGCGCCGGACGGGTTCTGCAGGGCGGTGTTGACGAACAGCGCCCGCGGCCGGTGCTGCGACGCGGCCTGCTCCAGCGCCTCGCAATCCAGGCCGTCCAGGGTGCGCGGCACCGGCACCACCCGCAGCCCGGCCAGCCGCAGCATCTGCAGCAGGTTGGCGTAGGCCGGCTGTTCGACCAGCACGGTGTCGCCCGGCCGCAGCAGCGTGCGAATCACCATGTCGAGGCCGTGCGTCACGCCCTGGGTCAGCAGCACCTGCGATACCTCGACCTCCATGCCCTGCGCACCGAGCGCGGCGGCGATGGTTTCGCGCAGCGGCGCGTAACCATAGGGATGGCCGTAGTTGGCGATGCGCATGGCCGGCACCCGGCCCATGTGCCGCAGCGCCATGTGCAGCCCCTCTTCATTGAGCCACTCGCCCGGCAGCCAGCCGCAGCCCGACTTGATGGGGATGGAGTGGTCCGCGAAGATGTCCGACAGCAGCCAGGCCGCGTTCAGGCGCGGCGGCTCCCAGGACTGCGGCTCGCCACGGCGCGCCGGTGCGTCGGGCGAGGCCACCCGGTAGCCAGCGCCAGGCCGGGCCGCCAGCCAGCCCAGCGACACCAGGCGGCTGTAGGCGCTGGCCACGGTGAAGGTGCTGACCTGGTGTTGCCGGGCAAACTCGCGCACCGAAGGTAGGGACATACCCGGACGCAGCAACTGCGCCTCGATGGCACGCAGCACGGCCGCCACCACCTGGTCCACCAGGGTCGGCGCCTGGCCACGGGCACGGACGGGCTGGAAATCGATCACGGCGCTACGCTATCTGTACAGTTGTCATGCCTGCAACTATACAGTTAGCCCGGTTTGCGCGGATTGTATATTTTCATTCCTCCCGGGACGGACCAGAATCAATCGCATCCCGCCGGCCGCCCGCCCCACTTGGCGCAGGCCCGGCGTTTGTCCTTGCCCTGGAGCCACCATGAACGCCCCCGCCGAGTTGCCCGACCTGTCCCATCTGTGGATGCCCTTCACCGCCAACAAGCAGTTCAAGGCGCACCCGCGCATGCTGGCGTCGGCCAAGGGCATGTACTACACCTCGGCCGACGGCCGCCAGGTGCTGGACGGCACCGCCGGGCTGTGGTGCGTCAATGCCGGCCACGGCCGCCAGGAGATCGTCGAGGCGATCTCGCGCCAGGCCGGCATCATGGACTACGCCCCAGGCTTCCAGCTCGGCCATCCGCTGGCCTTCGAGGCCGCCACGGCCGTCGCCAGCTTCATGCCGCAAGGCCTGGATCGCGTGTTCTTCACCAACTCGGGTTCCGAATCGGTCGACACCGCCCTGAAGATCGCCCTGGCCTACCACCGCGCCCGCGGCGAAGGCCAGCGCACCCGCCTGATCGGCCGCGAGCGCGGCTACCACGGCGTGGGCTTCGGCGGCATTTCGGTCGGCGGCATCTCGACCAACCGCAAGACCTTCTCCGGCGCGCTGCTGCCCGCCGTGGATCACCTGCCCCACACCCACAACCTGGAACAGAACGCCTACTCCAAGGGCCAGCCGGCCTGGGGCGCGCACCTGGCCGACGAGCTCGAGCGCATCATCGCGCTGCACGACGCCTCGACCATCGCGGCAGTGATCGTCGAACCCATGGCCGGCTCCACCGGCGTGCTGATCCCGCCCAAGGGCTACCTGGAAAAGCTGCGCGAGATCACGTCCAGGCACGGCATCCTGCTGATCTTCGACGAAGTCATCACCGCCTACGGCCGCCTCGGCGCGGCCACCGCGTCGGAATTCTTCGGCGTGACGCCGGACCTGATCGCCATGGCCAAGGGCGTCAGCAACGCCGCCGTGCCGGCAGGCGCGGTCGCGGTGCGCCGCGAGGTGCATGACGCCATCGTCAACGGCCCGGCCGGCGGCATCGAGTTCTTCCACGGCTACACCTATTCGGCCCACCCGCTGGCGGCCGCCGCCATCCTGGCGACGCTGGACATCTACCGCCGCGAAGACCTGTTCGCCCGCGCCCGCAAGCTGTCCGGCGCCTTCGAGCAGGCCGCCCACAGCCTGAAGGGCGCGCCGCACGTCATCGACGTGCGCAACCTGGGCCTGGTGGCCGGCGTCGAGCTGGCCCCGCGCGCCGGCGCGCCGGGCGCGCGCGCCGCCGAAGTGTTCCAGAAGTGCTTCGACAGCGGCCTGATGGTGCGCTACACCGGCGACATCATCGCCGTCTCGCCCCCGCTGATCATCGACGAGGCCCAGATCGGCCAGATCTTCGAGCAGATCGGCAAGGTGCTCAAGGAAGTCGCGTAGTCCCCCGGCGCGGCGCAGGCGCCGCGCATCGCACACCACGGCGGGCGGCCCCGGGCCGCCCTCCGGCGTTTTCAAAGAACCCCGCTCCGAGCTTTCCCATGAAGAAGAACCTCTCCCACTACATCAACGGCCAGCCCTACGATGGCCGCAGCAACCGCTACGCCGACGGTTTCAATCCGGCCACGGGCGAGATCATCACGTCCGTGCCGCTGGCCTCCACCGACGAAGTGGCGCTGGCCGTGGCCGCGGCCAAGGCCGCCTTTCCGGCCTGGTCGGAAACCCCCGCGCTCAAGCGCGCCCGCGTGCTGTTCAACTTCAAGGCGCTGCTGGACAAACACCAGGACGAACTGGCCGAACTGATCACGCGCGAGCACGGCAAGGTGTTCTCGGACGCCAAGGGCGAAGTGATGCGCGGCATCGAAGTGGTCGAATTCGCCTGCGGCATTCCGCAACTGTTCAAGGGCCAGTATTCCGACCAGATCGGCGGCGGCATCGACAACTGGAGCATGCGCCAGGCGCTGGGCGTGGTGGCCGGCATCACGCCGTTCAACTTCCCGATGATGGTGCCGTGCTGGATGTTCCCGGTGGCCATCGCCTGCGGCAACACCTTCGTGCTCAAGCCGTCCGAACGCGATCCCTCGGCCTCGCTGCGCCTGGCCGAGCTGCTGACCGAAGCCGGCCTGCCGCCGGGCGTGTTCAACGTGGTGCACGGCGACAAGCAGGCCGTGGACGCGCTGATCGCGCACCCCGACGTCGAGGCCCTGTCGTTCGTCGGCTCGACCCCGATCGCCGAATACATCTACGCCGAAGGCACGCGCCGCGGCAAGCGCGTGCAGGCCCTGGGCGGCGCCAAGAACCACCTCGTGGTGATGCCCGACGCCGACCTCGAACAGGTCACCGACGCGCTGATGGGCGCGGCCTACGGCTCGGCCGGCGAGCGCTGCATGGCGATCTCGGTGGCGGTGGCGGTGGGCGACGTGGCCGACAAGGTGATCGAACGCCTGGTCCCGCGCGTCAAGGCCCTGGTGGTCAAGGACGGCATGCAGGGCGACGCCGAAATGGGCCCGCTGGTCACCGCCCAGCACCGCAACAAGGTCATCGGCTACATCGAGGACGGCGTCGCCGCCGGCGCCGAGCTGGTGGTCGATGGCCGCGGCCTGACGGTGCCGGGCGCCGAAAAGGGCTTCTTCCTGGGCGGCACGCTGTTCGACAAGGTCAAGCCCACCATGAACATCTACCGCGAGGAGATCTTCGGACCGGTGCTGTGCGTGGTGCGCGTGCCCGACTTCGCCGCCGCGGTCGAACTGATCAACGCTCATGAATTCGGCAACGGCGTGGCCTGCTTCACGTCCGACGGCGGCGTGGCGCGCGCCTTCGCCCGCCAGATCAAGGTGGGCATGGTCGGCATCAACGTGCCGATCCCGGTGCCGATGGCCTGGCACTCGTTCGGCGGCTGGAAGCGCTCGCTGTTCGGCGACCACCACGCCTATGGCGAGGAAGGCATCCGCTTCTACTCGCGCTACAAGAGCGTGATGCAGCGCTGGCCGGACAGCATCGCCAAGGGCGCGGAATTCACCATGCCGGTGGCCAAGTAATCATGTAGACGCTCTCACCGCCCCGAGCCGCCAGGCGGCCGGGGTTTTGCCGAAAGACACACAACAAGGGGAATCCTGATGCGCATCGGGATCGGCGGCTTTCAGCATGAAACCAATACGTTCGCGCCCTCGCGCGCGGCCTGGGAAGACTTTGCCGACAAGGGCGGCGGCTGGCCGAAGCTGGTCAGCGGTCCGGCGATGTTCCAGGCCGTGGCGGGCGCCAACATTCCCGTGGCCGGCTTCATCGAGGCCATGCGACAGCACACGCTGCTGCCGGCAACCTGGGCCGCGGCCAGCCCGTCCGGCCCGGTCACCGAGGATGCGTTCGAACGCATCAGCGCGCTGATCCTGCAGGGCCTGCGAGCGGCCATGCCGCTGGACGGTGTGTACCTGGACCTGCACGGCGCAATGGTCACCGAGCACCTGGACGACGGCGAAGGCGAACTGCTCAAGCGCGTGCGCGCGCTGGTCGGCCCCGACGTGCCGGTGGTGGCCAGCCTCGACCTGCACGCCAACATGACAGCGGCAATGGTGCGTTACGCCGACGCGCTGGTCTGCTACCGCACCTATCCGCACATCGACATGGCCGAGACCGGCCAGCGCGCCGCCGCCCTGCTGGCACAGCGCCTGGCGGGCGCGCCGCGGCCCTGCGTGGCGCTGCGGCAGTTGCCCTACCTGATTCCGCTGTGCTGGCAATCGACCGACATCGAACCGGCGCGCAGCCTGTACCAGATGGTGGGCGACATCGAGGCGCGCGGCGCCCAGAGCGCGTCGCTGGCCACCGGTTTTCCCGCGGCGGACTTCCCCGACTGCCTGCCGGCGGTGTGGGCCTACGGCGCTACCCAGGCCGAGGCCGATGCGGCCGCCGACACGCTGGCGCGCGCAGTGCTCGAAGCCGAACGCGACTTTGGCGGCACCCTGTATTCACCCGACGACGCCGTCACGACCGCCCTGCGCCTGGCGCGCGAGGCCAATGCGCCGGTCGTCATCGCCGAAGCGCAGGACAACCCCGGCGCGGGCGGCAGTTCCGACACCACTGGCCTGCTGCGCGCGCTGATCCGCCACCAGGCGCGCGATGCCGCCATCGGCCTGATCGTCGATCCGCAAGCGGCGCTGGCCGCGCATCGCGCCGGCGTTGGTAAAACGGTCCGCATTGCACTAGGTGGACACTCGGGTATTCCCGACGACGAACCGCTGGACGCGGAGTTCGTCGTGGAAAAAACTTCCGATGGCCGCTTCGACACGCACGGCGCGTTCTACCGCGGCTTTCACATGGACCTGGGGCCCAGCGCCTGTCTGCGGATCGGCGGCGTGCGCGTCGTGGTGGCTTCCAACAAGGTCCAGATGGCCGACCAGGAAATGTTCCGTTTCGCCGGCATCGAACCGCGCCGCGCGGCCATCCTGGCGGTGAAAAGCTCGGCGCATTTCCGTGCCGACTTCACACCGATCGCCCACACGATCCTGGTTTGCGCCGCACCGGGCTCGATGCTGATGGATGCGGCAAAACAACCATGGACACGCTTGCGTCCCGGCATCAGAATGGCGCCTTGCGGCCCGGTCTTTGCCGATGCCGCAGCCGACTGACCCTCACATGCCGCCCGCAGGCGCGGCGTGTCAACGACGTAGCGGCAGACGCGCCGCTCACTCCGCATAAAAGGGGAATTTCATGCTCAAGTTCGTCCGCGCGGCCGCATTCGCCGGCGCCACCCTGCTGATGGCCCATGGCGCCTATGCCGAAACCGTCATCAAGGCGGTGATGCATTCGCCGCTGCGCCTGACCGATCCGCACGCCACCACCGCGTACATCACGACGTGGCACGGCTACATGATCTACGACACCTTGCTGGCCACCGATGCCGACAACAAGATCCAGCCGCAGATGCTGGAAAAATGGGATGTCTCGGCCGACGGCAAGACCTACACCATGACCCTGCGTCCGGGCCAGAAATGGCACGACGGCAAGCCGGTCACGGCCGAGGACTGCGTCGCGTCGATCAAGCGCTGGGCGGCCGGCGACGGCATGGGCCGCACGCTGCTGAAGTTCACCGACAAGATCGAAGTCATCGACGACAAGAGCTTTCGCATCGTCATGAAGGAACCCACGGACCTGGCGCTGCGCGCCCTGTCCAAGCCCACCGGCACCGCGCCGTTCATGATGCCCAAGCGCATCGCCGAACAGCCGGTCGGCAAACCGATCACCGACATGACCGGCTCGGGCCCTTTCAAGGTGGCCGAATTCAAGCCGGGCGTGAAGACCGTCTACGTCAAGAACACCGACTACGTGCCGCGCAAGGAACCCGCCAGCGGCCTGGCCGGCGGCAAGGTGGTCAATGTGGACAAGGTCGAATGGGACGTGATGCCCGACGCCCTGACCACCGCCAACGCCCTGCTGGGCGGCGAGATCGACTTCGTCGAACAGTTCCCCTACGACCTGCTGCCGATGGTCGAAGGCAACAAGGACCTGAAGGAGGAGTCGCTCAGCCCGGTCGGCTACTTCACGATGTACCGTTTCAACTTCAAATACCCGCCCTTCAACAACAAGAAGATCCGCCAGGCCGCCATGTATGCCATCGGCCAGGAAGACGTGATGAAGGCGCTGGTCGGCAATCCCAAGTACTGGAAGACCTGCGCCTCGCTGTGGGGCTGCGGCACGCCGCTGGAATCGGACATCGGCAAGGACGTGGTGGTGCCCTCGAACATCGAGAAGGCCAAGGCCCTGCTGAAGGAAGCCGGCTACGACAACACCCCCATCCTGATGATGCACGCCACCGACGTCGGCACGCTGTCGGCCCAGCCGGTGGTGATGGCCCAGGCGCTGCGCAAGGCCGGCTTCAACGTCAACCTGGCGGCGATGGACTGGCAGAGCGTGGCGACCCGCCGCGCCTCCAAGGCGGCGCCGGCCGAAGGCGGCTGGAACATCCACAACACCAACTGGTACGCCACCGACGTGATGGATCCGGTGCGCTCGGCGCCGGCCGCGGCCAACGGCGACAATGCCTGGTTCGGCTGGCCCGACTTCCCGCAGGTCGAGGAACTGCGCACCAAGTTCGCGCTGACCTCCGACCCGGCCGAACAGAAGAAGATCGCCGATGAATTGCAGCGCATCGGCATCGACGAAGGCCTGTACGTGCCGCTGGGCCAGATGTCCGTGCCCACCGTCTACTCCACCAAGCTCTCGGGCCTGGTGCATGCGCCGGTGTTCGCGTTCTGGAATGTGAAAAAAGCCCCGTGACGGGCAGGTAGTTCAGGGGGAAATACATGCTGGCATTCGTCTCACGCCGGCTCCTCGCGACCATCCCCGTGCTGGTGATGGTCGCGGTGGTGGTCTTCGCGATATTGCGTCTGAGCCCGGGTGATCCGGCCATCATCATGGCGGGCGACGGCGCCACGCCCGAGCGCATCGAACAGATACGCCAGACGATGGGCCTGGACCAGCCGGTGGCCAAGCAGTTCTTCATCTGGGGCGGCAAGCTGCTGCAGGGCGACCTCGGCACCTCGCTGATGTCCGGCGTGCCGGTCACCCAGCTCATCGGCCAGCGCCTCGAACCGTCGTTGAGCCTGGCCATACTGACGCTGGTCTTCACGCTGCTCGTGGCGATTCCGCTGGGCGTGCTGGCGGCATGGCGCCAGGGCCGGCTGCTGGATCGCGCCGTCATGGGCTTTTCGGTGCTGGGCTTCTCGGTGCCGGTGTTCGTCACCGGCTACCTGCTGATCTGGGCCTTCGCCATCAAGCTCGGCTGGTTCAACGTGCAGGGCTACACGCCATTGGCCAACGGCTTCTGGCTGTTCCTGCACCGGCTGATCCTGCCGTCGCTGGCGCTGTCCACGGTCTATATCGCGTTGATCGCCCGCATCACGCGCACCAGCGTCATCGAGGTGATGGGCGAGGACTTCATCCGCACCGCCCGCTCCAAGGGCCTGACCGAGACCGGCGTGCTGCTGGGCCACGCTTTGCGCAATGCCGCCGTGCCCATCGCCACGGTGGTGGGGCTGGGCATCGCGCTGCTGATCAGCGGCGTGGTGGTGACCGAATCGGTGTTCAACATCCCCGGCCTGGGCCGGCTGGTGGTGGAAGCCGTGCTGGCGCGCGACTACCCGGTGATCCAGGGCCTGACCCTGTTCTTCGCCTTCGTCTACGTGTTCATCAATCTGGTTGTCGATTGCGCCTACACGGTGTTCGACCCCCGTATCCGATACTGAGGCCACGCCATGCAAACGCCAACCGACGCCGCCGCGCAAGCGGCCGCCGACCTCCCCGGCGGCGGCACGCCCCATGTCACCGCCTGGCGCCAGATCCGCCAGGGCCTGCGAAGCTGGCCGGTCATGCTGGCCCTGGTAGTGCTGGTCGCCATCATCGCCATCGCCGTGTTCGCGCCGCTGCTGGGCACGGTCGACCCCACCTTGATCGATCCCGGCGCGCGCCTCAAACAGCCGTTCACCGACTATCTGTTCGGCACCGACGCGTTCGGCCGCGATGTCTGGTCGCGCGTGGCCTATGGCGCGCGCGTCTCGCTGATCGCCGGCCTGGGCGCGGCAGTCGTCAGTGTCGCCATCGGGCTGGTGGTGGGCGTCATCGCCGGCTGGTTCCGCTCGCTCGACGGCATCATCATGCGCACCATGGACGCCATCATGGCGATCCCTGGCATCCTGCTGGCGATCGCGCTGGTATCGGTCACCGGTGCCAGCCTGACGACAGTGCTGGTGGCCATCACCATCCCCGAGATTCCGCGGGTGGTGCGGCTGGTGCGCGGCCAGATCCTGAGCGTGCGCGGCGAACCGTACGTCGAAGCCGCGCTGGCCCTGGGCACGCCGCTGCCGCTGCTGCTGTGGCGCCACATGGTGCCCAGCACCATCGCGCCGCTGACCGTGCAGGGCACCTACGTGTTCGCTTCGGCCATGCTGACAGAGGCAATCCTCAGCTTCCTGGGCGCGGGCATCCCGCCCGAGATCGCCTCCTGGGGCAACATCATGTCCGAGGGCCGCATGTACTTCCGCATGCTGCCCGGCCTGATCCTGTTCCCGGGCCTGTTCCTGTCGCTGACCGTGCTCAGCGTGAACATCCTGGGTGACGCGCTGCGCGATGCCCTCGACCCGAAAATGGTGCGCAGGATCTGATGCCGATGACTTACTCTCCCACTCCCCCCGCGGGCGACAACTCGTCCGCCATCCTGGCCATTCGCAACCTGTCGGTGGAAGTCGGCGGCGCCGGCAATCGCGTGGTGCGCAACCTGAGCCTGGACGTGCATGCCGGCGAAACCGTGTGCGTGGTCGGCGAATCCGGCTCGGGCAAGTCGGTCACCTCGCTGGCCGTCATGGGCCTGCTGCCGCCGGGCGTGCTGCGCATCAGCGCGGGCTCGATCCATGTCGAAGGCGAAGACGTGGCCAACGCCACGCCGCGCCGCCTGCGCGAGCTGCGCGCCACCCGCATGGCGATGGTGTTCCAGGAGCCCATGACCGCCCTGAACCCGGTGCACACCGTTGGCAAGCAGGTCGACGAAGTGTTGCGGCTGCATCGCCGCATGTCGGCGGCCGAACGCCGCGCCAAGGTGCTGGACATGTTCCGCTCGGTGCACCTGCCCGACGTCGAGCGCATCTACGATGCCTATCCGCACCAGCTCTCGGGCGGCCAGCGCCAGCGCATCGTGATCGCCATGGCGCTGATCCTGGAGCCCAAGCTGCTGATCGCCGACGAGCCGACCACGGCGCTGGACGTCACCACGCAGAAGCAGATCCTGCTGCTGATCAAGGAACTGCAGGTCAAGCACCGGACCGCCGTGCTGTTCATCACGCACGACTTTGGCGTGGTGGCCGAGATCGCCGATCGCATCGTGGTGATGAACCGCGGCGACCTGATCGAAAGCGGCACGCGCAACGAAATCCTGGCCGAACCCAGGCAATCGTACACGCGCCGCCTGGTGTCGTCGGTGCCCAGCCTGGTGCCCTCGCACCGCGAAGCGCCCGCCGGCCAGCCGGTGCTGCACGTCAAGGGCCTGGGCCGCACCTACGGCGGCAAGGGCTCGCTGTTCTCGCGCCGCGCGCCGCAGAACGTCATCGCCGCGGCCGACGTCAACCTGACGCTGCGCAAGGGCGAGATCCTGGGCATCGTGGGCGAATCCGGTTCGGGCAAATCGACGGTGGCGCGCTGCATCGTGCGCCTGATCGAGCCCACCGCCGGCCACATGATGATGGGCGGCGAAGACCTCAGCACCCTGTCCGGCGCGGCCCTGCGGCCGGTGCGCCGGCGCATCCAGATCGTGTTCCAGGACCCGTACCGTTCGCTCAACCCGCGCCGCACCGTGGGCGAGTCGATCATCGAAGGCCTGCTCAATTTCGGCGTGCCCCGCGACAAGGCCGAGCAACGCGCTGGCGAGACCCTGACGGTGGTCGGGCTCAGCCCCGACGCCATGCGGCGCTATCCGCACCAATTCTCCGGCGGCCAGCGCCAGCGCATCTGCATCGCCCGCGCGCTGGTGATGGACCCCGAGATCCTGGTGGCCGACGAAGCCGTGTCGGCGCTGGACGTGTCGGTGCAGGCGCAGGTGCTGGAACTGCTCGAGCAGGTGCGCGAGCGCACCGGCGTGGGCGTGCTGTTCATCACGCATGACCTGCGCGTTGCCGCGCAGATCTGCGACACCATCATGGTCATGCAACGCGGCAAGGTCGTCGAGACCGGCGCCGCGCAGGCCGTGCTGACCGATCCCCGCCACGAGTACACCCGCGCCCTGATCGACGCGGCACCCGGGCGCGACTGGGACTTCCGCAACTTCCGGCCCGTGGCGGCCGGGCTGGCGGCCCCCGCCGCCTGAGGCGTCCCAATCAACCCAGGCATCCCACGCAATCGGAACCCGCCATGTCGCAACCGCATGAACTCTCGGCCCAGGAACTGCTGGCCGCCTATCGCAACAAGACCCTGTCGCCGGTCGAGGCGACCCGCTCGGTGCTCGACCACATCGCGCGCTGGGAACCCCACATCCACGCCACCTACGCGCTCGATCCCGACCAGGCACTGGCGCAGGCGCGCGCCTCCGAGGCGCGCTGGATGAAGGGCGAGCCGCAGGCCTGCGGCGGCTACTCGCTGGACGGCGTGCCCGCCACCATCAAGGAAAACATCGCCACCCGCGGCGTGCCGGTGCCGCTGGGCACGGCCGCCACCGACCTGACGCCCGCCACGGCCGACGCGCCGCCGGCGGCGCGCATGCGCGAGGCCGGCGCCGTGGTGCTGGGCAAGACCACCATGCCCGACTACGGCATGCTGTCCTCGGGACTGTCGAGTTTCCATGCGCTGACGCGCAACCCCTGGGACCTGAGCAAAAACCCGGGCGGCTCCAGCGCCGGCGCCGGGGCGGCGGCGGCGGCGGGCTACGGCCCGCTGCACATCGGCACCGACATCGGCGGCTCGGTGCGTCTGCCGGCCGCCTGGTGCGGCATCGCCACGCTCAAGCCCAGCCTGGGCCGCATTCCCATCGACCCGCCCTTCATGGGCCGCTGCGCCGGCCCCATGACGCGCGACATCGCTGACGCCGCGCTGATGATGGGCGTGCTGTCGCAACCCGACGCGCGCGACCACATGAGCCTGCCGTTCCAGGACTTCGACTGGCTCAACCTGGATGCCGACGTGCGCGGCCTGCGCATCGGCCTGCAACTGGAGGCCGGCTGCGGCCTGCCGCTGGACCCGGAGATCCGCGCCGCCGTCGAAGCCGCGGCCCGACTGTTCGAGTCGGCCGGCGCCATCGTCACGCCGCTCAAGCCGTGGATGACGCCGGAGATGCTGGACGGCGTCGACCGTTTCTGGCGCACCCGCTCGGCCATTGACCTGAGGGCCCTGCCGCAAGCGCGCCGCGACAAGATCCTGCCGTTCATCCGCGCCTGGGCCGAAAGCGGCGGCGGCCAATCCGGCGAGGCCGTGTTCCGCAGCTACTACGAAACCCTCAACGTGCGCGCCAGGACCGTTGCCGCCACCGCCCCCTACGACTACGTGCTGTCGCCGGTGGCGCCGGTGGTGGCCTACAACGCCGAGTGGGCCGCGCCCACCAACGAGGTGGCCACCACCATGCACCACATCGGCTACACCCTGCCGTACAACATGAGCGAGCAGCCGGCCGCGTCGGTCAATTGCGG
Organism: Achromobacter sp. 46006; assembly: GCF_059761975.1. Lineage (NCBI taxonomy): Bacteria > Pseudomonadati > Pseudomonadota > Betaproteobacteria > Burkholderiales > Alcaligenaceae > Achromobacter > Achromobacter sp. 46006. The sequence continues at coordinate 5,462 of NZ_JCBANN010000012.1, read as the reverse complement.
CTACACGCGCGCCGGCCTGCCGATCGGCCTGCAGATCGCCGGCGCCCGTTTCGACGACCTTGGCGTGCTGCGCGTGGCCCGCGCCTGGGAACGCATGCGCCCGGCGCAGCATCCCTGGCCGCAGCCGCCCCAGGCCGCCTGATCCTTTCCCCTTTGGCAACCACAGGAATTTCCATGCGTTGGCTTCTGGCAATGATCAAGCACGAGACGAACACCTTCTCGCCCGTGCCGACCCCGCTCGCGCGCTTTTTCCGCGGCAATCCTGAAATCCTGGCCGGCGACCGCGCCATCCGCGCCTACGAGAACACCGACAGCGGCCTGGGCGGCTACATCGAGGTGGCGCGCCGCGTCGGCGCCGAGATCGTGGTGCCGGTGGCCGCCGAGTCCTGGCCCAGCGGCCCGGCCAGCGCCGAGACCCACGAGCTGCTGTGCAAGCGGGTGCTGGACGAGGTCCGCAAGGGCGGCTACGACGCCATCCTGCTGGACCTGCATGGCGCCATGGTGGCCGAAGGCGTGGAAGACGCCGAAGGCGACCTGCTGCGCCGCCTGCGCGAGATCGATCCCAACACGCCGGTGGCGGTGACGCTGGACATGCACGCCAACATCTACGCCGACATCGTCGACAACGCCACCGTCATCAGCGGCTTCCATACCTATCCGCACGTCGACATCCGCGAGGCCGGCGTGCGCGCGGCCAACGTCATCGTGCGCACGCTCAAGGGCGAGATCAAACCCGTGATGACCTGGGGCGGCAAGCCCATGCTGCCGCACGTCATGTGCCAGGGCACCCACGCCGATCCCAACAAGTCGCTGCAGGAACGCTGCCGCCAGCTGGAGGCCGACGGCGTGCTGGCGGCCTCGGTGTTCGTGGGTTTCCCCCACGCCGACATCCGCGAGGCCGGCCTGAGCGCCGTGGTCTGTACGGACGCCAACCTGGCCCAGGCGGAGCAATACCGCGACGAGCTGCTGGACCGCGCCTGGAACGACCGCGCGAAATGGGTGTTCCATTCCGAGCCGCTGGCGCCCACCATTGCCCGGGCCAAGGCCATCGAGCAGGGACCGGTGGTGCTGCTGGACCACTACGACAATACCGGCTCCGGCGGCACCATGGACACCACCGCGGTGCTGGCCGAAGTGCTGCGCCAGGAACTGGACAACGTGGTGTTCTACGCCATCTGCGATCCGCAGGCGGCGCGCGAAGCCGCCACGGCGGGCGTCGGCAGCACCGTTACCCTGCCCCTGGGCGGCAAGGTGGACATGCCAGCCATCAATCGACGCGGCGAACCGCTGACCGTGACTGGCCGGGTCAAGCTGGTGTTCGACGGGGTCTACCTGAACCGCGGCCCCATGTACCGGGGCGTACGCAACGACACCGGCCTGACCGTGGTGATCGATACCGGGCGGGTCGAGATCGTGGTGGTGTCGCGCCACCAGGAGCCCTTCGATATCAATTGCCTGTTGTCGGCGGGGATCGACCCGCTGCAAAAGCGCTACGTGGTGCTCAAGAGCCGGGTGCATTGGCGCGCAGGCTTTTCCGCCATGGCCACCGAGGTCATCGAATGCACGGGGGTCGGCGTGACGACTTCGGACTACGCCCAACTGGACTTCAAGCACGTGCGCCGGCCGATCTACCCGCTGGACCCGCTTTAACCGCCGCTTTGTCGACAATACGGCCGGCGCCCGAGGGCGCCGGCTTTCATTTTGAAATCTTCGGTAACTGGGCGCGCGGTAAGACGCCATCCCACCTCGGTATACTCGCCGCGGGTCCTGACAGGCCGATGAACGCGTCCCAGCCGCCCGTGCCTAGCCATGGCGCCGCGCCGCTCGGACAAGACTCGACAATCAACGACAAAGCAAAACGATGAAAAAGAGCGTAGCGATCACCCTTGCGGTGGTCATAGTGGGAGCGGGAAGCTGGGTAGGCGCCACGTGGTACACCGGCAAACGTATCGAGGAAAGTACCCAGCGCCGCCTGGCCGAAACCAATGAGAGACTGGCCCGGATCACGCCCCTGTTCGGCCTGCGCATCGACCAGCTCCAATATCAACGCGGCCTGTTCTCGACCCAGGCGCGCTATGGACTGTCGTTCGTCAGGAACGACAAATCCCCCAGCGACATGCCCGTCGGCATGATCGAATTCGATACCCGCATCGAACACGGCCCGTTCCCCAAGAGCGCGCTGGCGCGCGGCGCCATCGCCCCCAAGCTGGCCTTCGTCCACGCCGAACTGGCCAAGACCGACAACGTCAAGCCGGTGTTCGAGCTGACCAAGGATGTCCCGCCGCTGGTTTCCGATGCGGTCATCAGCTTTGGCGGCAACACCGCCTCGACCTCGCGCATCGCGCCGGTCAAGGTCACCCACGACGGCAACTCGGTCGATTTCAGTGGCATGGAAATCACCGGCACCTTCGACCGCGGCCTGCAGGCCGTCACCGCCAACGCCACGACCGAGACGCTGGCCGTGGACGGCACCAAGAGCCACGATCCCATCAAGATGGTGCTGTCGGGTCTTTCCATGAATGTGGACAGCCGCATGGGCAAGTTCGGCCTGTCGGTCGGCGACTCGGGCATCAAGATCCAGCGCACCGAAGTCGTCAAGCCCGACGCCGACGTCAAGGTCGTGCTCGACAACTTCGGCTACACCGTCAAGCTCAGCGAAGACGACAAGAACATCAACATCCAGGCCGCCTACCAGACCGGCGACCTGAACGTCAACGACGTGGTGCTGGGCAATGGCCAGGCCGTGATCAAGCTGTCCAGGCTGGACGGCGCCGCGGTCAAGCAACTGTCGGATACCTACAACCAGTTCATGGGCCAATACATGGCCGATACCCAGGACGAAGGCCTGAACGACGAACAGTTCCAGTTGCTGCTGGACAATGCGGGCAAGGTCCTGGCCGGCAACCCGTCGTTCAGCATCGACCCGATCAGCTGGAAGACGGCCAAAGGCGAAAGCAAGCTGAACTTCACGCTGGACCTGGCCAATCCGTCTGACGTCAAGGATCTGACGCCGCAGGAAATCCTGGTCAAGGCGATCAAGCAGATCGACGCCACCCTGGTGATCTCCAAGCCGATGGTGCAGGATCTGATGGTGCAGTACGCCATCAAGAAAAACGGCCTGACCGCCGACAAGGCCGAGGCCGAAGCCGCCGACGACATCCGCAGCATGTCCGGCATGGCCGAGATGCTCAACGTCGGCAAGAACGACGGCGACAACATCGTCGGCAAGTTCCACTTCGCCGACGGCATGGGCGACCTGAACGGCAAGAAGATCCCCGCCGAGGAACTGTTCTCGGGCCTGCTGGGCGCAGCCGGGATGCACGACGACATGTCCGGCGAGGAAGGCATGGACGAGGAGTACGAAGCGCAGCCGGCGGCCGGGGCCACCGCCATGGACGACGACATGGCCGCGACCAGCAACGCCGACGTCGTGAACGAGTTCGACGTCGACACGGTCGTCCACATGCTGGAGGACATGGGCTACAGCACGCGCAAGACCGACGGCGACGAAGGCCCGGTCCTGATCCTGGACGCAGGCAGCACCGGCGCCACCGACCTGCGCCTGGAATTTCTGTGCAACGACTTCTCCGAGAAGTGCTACGACCTGGTCGCCACCGCGACCTACGCCAGCAAGAAGCCGGCCACGCTCAAGGCCATCAACGCCTGGAACCAGGAATACCGCTGGACCCGCGCCTACCTGGACGACAAGAACCAGGCCGTGCTGCAGATGGACATGAATGCCGAAGGCGGCATCGGCAAGAAGAACCTGCAGATCCTGCTGAACACTTACTTCAGCATCACCGAGGACTTCGCCACCGCGATGTCGGCGGCGCCGGCCAGGAAGTAAGACGGCCGCGCAAAAGCAAACCCCCCATCATGCGATGGGGGTTTTTTTTGCCTGTCGCCAGGCGGGCCTCGATGACCCGCCCAAAGGGCGAGCCATCTCGCGGCATCAGGCGTAGGCTTCGACCGGCAGGCAGGCGCACACCAGGTTGCGGTCGCCATAGGCGTTGTCCACGCGCGCCACCGGCGGCCAGTACTTGGCCTCGCGCAGCGACGCCACCGGGTAGGCGGCCTGCTGGCGCGGGTAGTCGTGCAGCCATTCCTCGGCCAGCAGCATCTGCGCGGTGTGCGGCGCGTTCTTCAGGACGTTGTCCTCGCGGTCGCGTTCGCCGCGCTCGACCTGGGCGATTTCCTCGCGGATCGAGATCATCGCCTCGATGAAGCGGTCCAGCTCGGCCACGCCTTCGGATTCGGTTGGCTCGACCATCAGCGTGCCAGCCACCGGGAAGCTCATGGTGGGAGCATGGAAGCCGTAGTCCATCAGTCGCTTGGCGATGTCCTCGGCGCTGATGCCGCTGGTTTCCTTGAGCGGACGCACGTCCAGGATGCACTCGTGCGCCACGCGGCCGTTGCGGCCCGCGTACAGCACCGGGTAGTGATCGCGCAGGCGGGTGGCGATGTAGTTGGCGTTCAGGATCGCGACTTCGGTGGCGCGGCGCAGGCCGTCAGCGCCCATCAGCGCGATGTACACGAACGGGATCGGCAGGATGCCGGCCGAGCCGAACGGCGCGGCCGAGACCGGGCCAACCTTGGCTTCGCCGGGCAGCTTGCCCTGCTCGTTCACCACGCCCGGCAGGTACGGCGCCAGGTGCGCGCGCACCGCCACCGGACCGACGCCCGGGCCGCCGCCGCCGTGCGGGATGCAGAAGGTCTTGTGCAGGTTCAGGTGCGACACGTCCGAGCCGAACTTGCCCGGCTTGGCCACGCCCACCATGGCGTTCATGTTGGCGCCGTCCAGGTACACCTGGCCGCCGGCCTGGTGCACCTGGTCGCAGATCTCGGTCACGGCTTCCTCGAACACGCCGTGCGTGGACGGGTAGGTGATCATCAGCGCGGCCAGCTTGTCGCCGACCTGTTCGATCTTGGCGCGCAGGTCGACCAGGTCGACGTTGCCGTTGGCGTCGGAGGCCACCACCACCACGTCCATGCCGGCCAGTTGCGCCGACGCGGGGTTGGTGCCGTGGGCCGACGACGGGATCAGGCAGACGTTGCGCTGGTGCTGGCCGTTGGCCTGGTGGTAGCCGCGAATCGCCAGCAGGCCGGCGTATTCGCCCTGCGCGCCCGAGTTGGGCTGCAGGCTGATGTTGTCGTAGCCGGTGATCTCGCACAGCGCGGCCGACAGGCGCGTGATCAGCTCGTCGTAGCCCTTGCTCTGCGAGGCGGGCGCGAACGGATGCACCAGCGCGAACTCGGGCCAGGTGATGGGGATCATCTCGGCCGTGGCGTTCAGCTTCATCGTGCACGAGCCCAGCGGGATCATGGTGCGGTCCAGCGCCAGGTCCTTGTCGGCCAGCTTGCGCAGGTAGCGCAGCATGTCGGTTTCCGACTGCACGCTGGAGAACACCGGGTGCGTGAGGATGGCGCTTTCACGCGCCAAGGCGGCGGGGATACCACCCGCC
>NZ_JCBANN010000011.1:0-112223 GCF_059761975.1 Achromobacter sp. 46006 | reverse complement strand
GATGGCGACCGCGTCGCCATCGGCCAGCGCGTACCGGTGCGCGGCATCGCCTTCGACGGCGGTCGCGGCATCCGTGACGTGCAGTTCTCGGCCGACGGCGGCAAGACCTGGCGCGCCGCCACGTTGGGCCGTGACCTGGGCCGCTATTCTTTCCGCGAATGGCACGCCGACTTCACCCCGGCGCGGGCCGGCGCCTACCCGCTGCAGGCGCGCGCCACCAACATGGCCGGCGACACCCAGCCGCTGGAGCCGCGGTGGAATCCCGCCGGCTACATGCGCAACGTGGTCGAAACCGTGCGCGTCGACGCCGCCTGAGGAGACCACCATGATCCGACTCGCCCGCCTCGCCTTGGCCCTGGCCGCCGCCGGCGCCTGCGTCCCCGCGCTGGCCCTGGACATCAAGCTACCGCAGGAGACCGCCACCCTGCACCCCGGCAGCGGTCCGGGCGCCCAGGGCGCCACGCTGTGCCTGATGTGCCACTCGGTCGACTACATTTCGTCGCAACCGCCCATGCCGCCGGGCTTCTGGGACGCCGAGGTCAAGAAGATGGTCGGCACCTACGGCGCGCCGATCCCGGCCGAACAGGTGCCGCTGATCGTCGAGTACCTGAACCAGGCCTACCCGCCGCAGGCACCGCGCGCCAAGCCCTGACCCGTGCCGCGCGCCCCACCGGGCGCGCGGCGTTGCCGCATCGCTTCACCTTCATCCGGACGCCTCGCAATAGGCGTACCATTGGACGGCCCCCGCCCGCTGTCTCCGGGTGATCACTGAGGCCTCCATGCTCCAGCCCGTCTCGGCCACCAACGATCTGCCGCCCAGCGCGCCGGGCACGGCCGCCGCGCCGCCACAACCCGTGCTGCGGGTCAGTACGCTGTCCCCCTTCGCGTTTCCGGCGTTCCGCATCATCTGGATCGCCAACCTGTTCGCCAACCTCGGCACCTGGGCCCAGTCAGTCGCCGCGGCCTGGGTCATCACCACCGAGCAGAGCAGCCCGCTGATGGTCGCCATGATCCAGGTGGCCGCGGCCTTTCCGCTGGTGGCGCTGTCGATCCTGACCGGCGTGCTGGCGGACAACTACGACCGCCGCAAGGTCATGCTGACCGGCATGCTGCTGGAACTGGCTGGCGGCATCTTCATCACCATCCTGGCCTATCTCGGCCTGCTGCACCCGCTCACCCTGATCGTGTCTGTCTTTTGCATCGCCATCGGCAGCGCCATTGTCACGCCCGCCTGGCAGGCGGCGGTGGGCGAACAGGTGCCGCGCGAACATATCGGCAGCGCGGTGCTGCTCAACAGCGTCAACTACAACGTGGCGCGCGCGGTCGGGCCGGCCATTGGCGGCCTGCTATTGGGCGCCGCCGGCGCGCCCACCGTGTTCCTGCTGAACTGCGTCTGCTATGGCAGCCTGATCTGGGCCATCTGGCGCTGGCGCCGCGAGGTGCCGGCACGGCGGCTGCCGCCGGAACGGCTGCACGAAGGCGTGGTGGCGGCCCTGCGCTATACCCAGCACTCCACCGTGACGCGGGTGGTGATGCTGCGCGCCTTCGCCTTCGGCCTGTCGGCCAGCGCGCTGTGGGCGCTGCTGCCGCTGCTGGCCTATGCCCATGAACAAGGCGACGCGTTGCTGTACGGCTACATGCTGGGTGCGTTGGGCGTGGGGGCCATTTTCGGCAGCGCCGTGGTACGGCGGCTGCAGGCGGCCTGGGGCGCCAGCGGCCTGGTGAGCGCCGCGGCGGGCCTGCTGGCCGTCTGCCTGCTGGGGCTGGGACTGACCAGCACGCTGTGGCTGGCGTTTCCGGCGCTGCTGCTGTCCGGCGCCTGCTGGATCGGGGTGCTGGCCACCTACAACACCACCGTGCAGATGCTGGTGCCCGACTGGGTCAAGGCGCGCTCGCTGGCGCTGTATCAGACGGCGATCTTCGGCGGACTGGCGGCCGGCTCGTTCATGTGGGGCCACTTCGCCGACACCATGGGCGTGTCCGGCGCCCTGTCGGCCGCCGGCATCATGCTGGCGATCACCGTTGCGCTGCTGTACCGCTCGCGCCTGCCCGAACAGGTCGACACGCAATCGCTGGCGCGCGCCGACACCACCGAACCGGCCCTGTCGGCGGCCGGCTTCAACACCCGCCATGGCGCGGTGCTGGTGGCGGTGGAATACCTGATCCCCAGGGAAAAGCTGTCCGCCCTGATCCAGGCGGCGCGACCGCTGCGCCTGCTGCGGCTGCGCAACGGCGCGCAGCAATGGCAGTTGTTCCGCGACCTGGAGCGCGAGGGGGTATGGCGCGAGGTTTTCCTGGTCGAAAGCTGGATGCAGTACCTGCGCATGATCGACCGCATGACGCTGGCCGACAAGATGGTGCTGGACAGGCTGCGCGCGATGCACGCCGGCGACAGACCGCCACTGGTTTCGCGCAATGTCAGCTATCTGGCCATGAACGACGCGCAGGGCTTTTCACTGCGCCGTGACCCCGAATCGCCCTGACCCGCGCGAGGCTCCCATGCTGAACTCCCTCTGGCGTAAATGGTGTGCGTCGCGGCACGGCGGCCCACAACTCGATACCATCCTGGCCGGCGCCGACCCCGAGGCGCGGTTGGCGCAGCGCAATCTCTGGATGGTGGACCTGTGCCGCTGGATCGACCGCCCCGGCCGCGATCGCGCCGAAGACGGTCGTCACCCGCAGCACGCGCGGCTGCGCTATGTGCTGCAGGTGCTGGAAAACAACCCTGCGCTGGCCGCCCCGGTGGCCGCCACGCTGCGCTCGCTGATCGCCGATAACGACCCCACCTCGCTGCTGTGCGATACGGGCGTGGCCTCGCACCCCGGCTTCTGGGGAGAATGCTGGGAGCGGGCGCAGGCGCGGCTGCTGCCGCCGCCCCCCAACCGCGGCGACATGTTCGGACTGTTCTCGCTGATCTTCCGCAAAGCCGATGACGCCGCCTGGATCGAATCACTGGACGACGACACCCGAGCCCGCATGCGGCGCCTGCTGCGCCACGGCGACGGCATAGAGCATCTCGACCCGGGCGCCCCCGAGCCGCCGCCACGCCATCTGGTCGAGGCGCTCACCAGCAGCATCCAGGTGCTGGCCAGCCAGGTGCGCGCCACCGGCCTGAGCCAGGACATCCGCTCGCGCCTGCCGGGCCGGGTGCGGGAAAGCCCGTTCTTCGCGCTGGCGGCCGCCGCCGCCGAGCTCTGCGACAGCCCGCCCGACACACCGCGCGAGGTGTTCGCCCGCCGCCTCAACCTGTTCCGCGCGCAACTCGATAGCTGCCGCGCCGCTTCGCGGCATGTTTATGCCGAACTGGAGCAAAACGGCGTGTCGGTCGAAGTGGTCTTCCAGATCGAACGCATGAAACTGCGGCTGGCGCGCATCGAACTGCTGCTGGGCGTGTGGGTCGATCCGACGCAGCGCAACAAGTACGTGCACCTGATCGCCGAGCTGATCCGCTCGACCCAGGCGCGCAGCAGCATCCGCCACCTGGCGGCGTCGTCTTTCGCCCAGTTGGCGCGCCGCGTCATGGACCGCACCGCCGAGACCGGCGAGCACTACATCGCGCGCGACAGTGCGGAATACCTGGCAATGTTGAAGGCCTCGGCCGGCGGCGGCCTGTTGATGGTGCTGACCGTCTACCTGAAGTTCTTCATCGTTTCGCTGCACCTGGACAAGTTCATCGAAGGGCTGCTGGCCTCGCTGAACTACGCCGGCGGCTTCCTGGCCATTCATTTCTGCCATTTCACGCTGGCAACGAAACAGCCCGCCATGACGGGACCGGCCCTGGCGCACCGCCTGGACCAGGCCAACACGCCCGAGGGCCGCGAAGCCTTCCTCGACGACACCCTGTCGATGATCCGCTCGAATGCCGCGGCCATCCTGGGCAACCTGGCGGTGGTGTTCCCGCTGGCGTGGGCGGCGCAATGGGTGGCGCAGCACGGCTTGCAACGGCCTCTGATCGATGCGCAGAAGGCGCAGGCGACGCTGGACTCCTTTTCGATCTGGGGACCGACGCCCATCTACGCGGCCGCCACCGGTGTGCTGCTGTGGCTGTCCAGCCTGATCGCCGGCTGGGCCGACAATTGGTTCGCGCTGCACCGCGTGCACGACGTGATGGCCTACGACCGCCGCATGCGCCACCTGTTCGGCGCGCGCGGCGCGGCGCGCTGGGCCGGCTTCTGGCAGCGCAATATCTCCGGTATCGCCGGCAATGTGTCGCTGGGGCTGATGCTGGGCCTGGGTCCTGCCATCGTCAGCTTCTTCGGTCCGCACGTCGAAGTTCGCCACGTCACGCTGAGCGCGGGCCAGGTCGGCTCGGCCATCGGCGCGCTGGGCTGGGACGTGGTGCACACGCAGGCGTTCTGGCTGGCGATCGCAGGCACCGCGCTGACCGGCGCGTTGAACGTGGGCGTCAGCTTCGCGCTGGCTTTCGACGTGGCGCTGCGTTCGCGCAATCTGCGCCGCGGCGATCGCAAGGCGTTGGCGCTGGGCGTGCGCCGCCGCATCTGGCAGCGGCCGGCCACGCTGTTCTGGCCGGTCAAGCCGCGCGCCGACCTCAGAACGTGATCGTGACCAGGACGGTATCGCTATAGTTGCCCGGGCGCGGCGTGGCCTGCGCGGTCAGCGGCACGTACAAGGTCTGGCTGGGCGCCGCGATCGGGCAATTCACCAGCAGGGTCGACAGCAGCCCCCAGGCGATGTCGACACGGACAGTGGTGCTGTAGTTCTCGCTGTACAGGGTATTGGCGTTGCCGACGGTCGACACGGTGGTCTGTCCGCCCGGCAATTTCGCGTAGTAGGAAAACGAGGTCGACGCGGAGCCGGTCGACAACACAGGGCCGGCCAGCAGTATGGAGGTCGGGGCGGAGGTGGTCGCGTCGCTCCAGACCTGGCTGTGGCCGCTGTCGGTGTACAGGTTGTAATTCATGCGGTAACCACCCGCGCCCATCGCGCGCGCGGCCGTCGAGGCACTGGTGGTGCCCACGCCTGCGGAAAAGCACAGGCGCGCGCCGAACGCCAGCGCCGTGAAATTGCACGTCACCGCCACGCTGTTGCCGTCGGCGAACGTGTCGTTGGACAGCAAGGGATTGACGGCGCCGAAGTTGACCGTGCCGGTGGTAGCGGCGCCCAACGAACACGAGGTGGCCCGGGCATCGACGGCGCCGCCCGCCCCCAGCAGCAGCAAGGCGAACAGGGTCGGTTTCATGGGCTCGCCTCCTGCAACGGCTGGCAGACGAACGGCCCCAGCGTAGGCAGGGGCCGCGCCGGGTCATGCCGGTACGGAAACGCCACCACGCACGAAAGGCCGTGCCGCCTGACGAAGCGTTGAATCGGCATGTCGCACTAGAATCAACCCTCACCCACAGCCGGCGCGCGCTTGCGCCCCGGTATCCTGCCGCGGCGCCCCATGCTCTCCTTCTCACGCACCACCATCCATCCCGCGGGCCAGGGCCTGCCGGCTTCCGAGCGCCTGGGCGCGCTGCTGGCCGTGATGCTGGCCGTCTGCATGGCCAGTCTCGACACCGCTATCGCCAACACCGCGCTGCCGACCATCGCCCGCGACCTGCGCGCCAGCGATGCCGGCTCCATCTGGGTCATCAGCGGCTACCAACTGGCCATGGTCGCCGGCCTGCTGCCGGCTGCCGCGCTGGGCGAAATCCTGGGACACCGCCGCGTCTACATGGTCGGCATCGCGGTCTTCACATTGGCCTCGCTGGCCTGCGGGCTGGCGCCATCGCTGCCGGCGCTGGTGGCGGCCCGCATTCTGCAGGGGCTGGGCGCCGCCGGCGTCATGAGCGTGAACGCCGCCTTGCTGCGCTTTATCTACCCCGCGCCGGTGCTGGGACGCGGCATGGGCCTGAATGCCATGGTGGTGGGCCTGTCGTTCGCCGCCGGGCCGACCGCGGCATCGGCCATCCTGCTGCTGGGCTCGTGGCACTGGCTGTTCCTGATCAACGTGCCTATCGGCCTGCTGGCGGTCGGCCTGGGCCTGCGCGGCCTGCCACCGACCACCCGCGCGCCGCATGGCTTCGATGGCTTTGCCGCGGTCCTGTGCGCACTGACACTGGGGCTGTTCGTGCTGGGGTCGAACGAACTGGCGCACAGCGCGCCGTGGCAACGCATCGCCCTGGAATGGGGCCTGACGGCCGCCTGCCTCTGGCTGCTGATGCGGCGCCAGGCCGGCCATCCGGCGCCGATCCTGGCGGTGGACCTGCTGCGCCGGCCGCTGTTCGCGCTGTCCGCCGCCACCGCCGTCTGCGCTTTCGCGGCGCAGGCGCTGGCCTTCGTGTCGCTGCCGTTCCTGTTCCAGACCGTACTGGGCTACAGCCAGGTGCACACCGGTTTTCTGATCACGCCCTGGCCGGTCGTGGTGGCCTTCATGGCGCCCATCGCCGGGCGCCTGTCGGACCGCTATCCTGCCGGCATGCTGGGCGGAGTCGGCCTGGCGCTGCTGGCCCTGGGCATGGCCTCGCTGGCCCTGCTGCCTACGGCGCCGTCGGCATGGGACATCGCCTGGCGCATGGCGCTGTGCGGCGCCGGCTTCGGCTTCTTCCAGTCGCCCAACCTGCGCGCCATCATGACCTCGGCGCCGCCCTCGCGCGCCGGCGGCGCCAGCGGCATGATCGGCACCGTGCGATTGCTCGGGCAGGCCACCGGTGCGGCCCTGGTGGCTGCCTGCTTCAATGTATCGAGCAGCCACGGCGCAGTGATGGCGTTGTGGCTAGGCGGGCTGTGCGCCGCGCTGGCGAGCCTGGCCAGCTTCGCGCGGCTGCGCTTTGGCGCGATCGAGCCGGCGCACATGCCAGCCGCCCGCTGAGCCCGCCCTTTATTTCGTTTTATGTCGTTATAAATCACGCGACGGCGGACATATACGTAAGATGTGCAACACCCGCTAAATATCGGTGGCGCGGGGCCGTTGTCCGGGATGTAGCAGTCTCCTACACCCTAGAACGACGCGTATGACAAAGTTCCTGAAAGACATCACCATCCGCCGCATGATCCTGTGCACCTTGCTCATGATCAGCGCCCTGCTTGCCGGCCAGTCGGCCATCAGCGTAAAAGGCCTGCGCAACTCCGGAGAAGCCCTCACCGCCAGCTATACGCTACTGAATGAAGTCTCAGCCCTCTCCCGCGTCAACGACCAGATCATGCGGGCCCGCCTGCGGCTGACGCGCCAGTTGGAATATGCGCACGACGGCCTGGCAGGGCCGGCGGCCGAGGAAAACCGCAGCATCGACGCCGCAATGGAGTTGGCGCGAAAGTACCAGGCGGCCTTCCTGGCCTCGGCCCAGGACGATACCCCCGCTGCCATCCTGGAGCCGCTGCGGCGCGGCTTCGACGCCCTGGTCGGCGATATCGCCACGCAGCGCCAGTTGCTCGCCGCCGGCGAGATCGCGAAGGCGCGCACCCATGCCACCGGCCCGGTGATCGCCGCCAGCCGGGCCTTTGGCGCGAGCATCGAGAAATACGAGACCTATGCGCAGGAGCGCCAGGATGCCATGCGCGAAAGCGCGGTAGGCGAGCGCCACAGCGCCTACGCCGGCATCGGCATCGTGCTGGGCGTGTCGCTGCTGCTGCTGTTCCTGGGCGACCGCTACGTGGTGCATTTCGTGCGCCGGCCGCTGGATGACATCAAGCGGCATTTCCAGCATATCGCCGCCGGCGACCTGACCGCGCCCATCGCGCCCTTCGGCGGCAACTGTGTCGGCCAACTGGTTCCCTATCTGCAGGAAATGCAATCCAGCCTGGTGCGCACGGTGCACGCGGTGCGTGACGGCGTGGCCGAGATCAACACGGGTTCCAGCGAAATCGCCGCCGGCAACCAGGATCTGTCCAGCCGCACCGAGCAACAGGCCGCCTCGCTCGAGGAAACCGCGGCCAGCATGGAACAACTGCTGGCCACCGTCACCAGCAATGCGGAAAACGCGCGCCAGGCCAACGCCATGGCCACCGAAGCCTCGGACGTCGCCAGACGCGGCGGCGCGGCGGTGCAGAGTGCAGTCAGCACCATGCGTGAAATCGCCCAGGACTCCGGGCGCATCGAGGACATCGTCGGCGTCATCGACGGCATTGCCTTCCAGACCAACATCCTGGCCCTGAACGCCGCCGTGGAGGCGGCCCGGGCCGGGGAGCAGGGCAAGGGCTTCGCGGTGGTGGCCGGCGAAGTGCGCTCGCTGGCGCAGCGCAGCGCCAGCGCCGCCAAGGAAATCAAGCAATTGCTGGCTGCCTCGGGCTCAACCGTGCAGGCCGGCGCGGTCCAGGTGGAAACGGCCGGCCGCACCATGGAAGAGATCCAGGCGGCGATCGAGCGGCTGACCACCCTGGTCAGCGACATCGCCAGCGCCTCGCACGAACAGGTTACGGGCATCGGCCAAGTCAATACGGCGGTCACGCAGATGGACCAGGTCACGCAACAGAACGCGGCCCTGGTCGAGCAGGCGGCCGCGGCCGCCTCGTCGCTCGAATCGCAGGCCCAGCGGTTGCAGCAATCGGTCAGCGCCTTCCGGCTGCCGACCCATCAGGCCGGCCGCGACGCCCCGGCGATGCCGCTGCGCGAACGGCTGGCGCTGTCGGCCTGAACAGCCAAGGCCATGCCGCGCGCGGGCCTTGCCTGCGCGCGGCGGCGTCACGCCGGCGCGGTGGCGCAGACCTGTTCACCATGGCGGATGACCCGCTTGGGCAGGTCGCCGCCGATCCAGTAGGCCAGCTCGGCGGGGTGCGCGACATCCCACGCCACGAAGTCCGCGACCCTGCCCGCGGCGAGTACGCCATGGCTTGCCTGCAGGCCCAGCGCGCGCGCCGCGTGGATCGTCGCGCCAGCCAGCGCCTCTTCGGGCGTCAGTCGGAACAGCGTGCACGCCATGCTCAACATCAACCGCAGTGACAAAACCGGCGAGGTGCCGGGATTCATGTCGCTGGAAATCGCGATGGGCACGCCGTGGCGGCGCAGCAGATCGACGGGCGGCAAGCGGGTTTCGCGCAGGACATGGAAAGCGCCCGGCAGCAACACCGCCACCGTGCCGGCCGCGGCCATGGCGCGCACGTCGGCTTCGGTGAGGTATTCCAGATGGTCGGCCGATAGCGCGCCATGGCGCGCGGCCAGACTGGCGCCATGGCGCGACGACAACTGCTCGGCATGCAGCTTGACCGGCAGGCCCAGCCGGGCGGCAGCCTGGAATACCCGTTCGACCTGGGCGGGCGAAAAGGCCAGGTGCTCGCAGAACGCGTCCACTGCGTCCACCAGCCCCTCGGCCGCCAGCGCCGGCAGCATGCGGCACGCCACCTCTTCGATATAGTCGTCGGCGCGGCCGGCGAATTCCGGCGGCAACGCATGCGCCGCCAGGCAAGTGGCGCGGACCGTCAAGGGCAGGGTCCGTCCCAGCTGGCGCGCCACGCGCAGCATCTTGCGTTCATTGGGCAAATCCAGGCCATAACCGGACTTGACCTCCAGCGTGGTCACGCCATCGCGCAGCAGATGCAACGCGCGTTGACGGGCACTGGCGTACAGCGCCTGCTCACTGGCGGCCCGGGTGGCGCGCACGGTGCTGGCGATGCCGCCGCCACGGGCCGCGATCGCGGCGTAGTCCACGCCCTGCAGGCGCTGCTCAAACTCGCGGCTGCGGTCGCCGCCAAACACCAGGTGGGTATGGCAGTCGATCAGCCCCGGCGTCACCCAGGCGCCGCCCAGGTCGTGCACCGGGGCCTCGCCGCCGCGCGGCAGGGCGCTTTCCGGGCCGATCCATTCGATGCGCGGGCCGCGCGTCACCAACGCGGCCCGCTCGACGGCCGCGTATTCACCGCCAGCCATCGTCGCCACGTGGCAGTTGCGCCAGATCCGCCTCATGGGCTTGCTCCTGTCATCGCGGCTCCGTCACATACTGGGCAGCAGGCCTGCCGGCATCAGCGCATTCAGGCGGCGAGCGGCGATCAATTGGCTGGCGGCCTCGATGTCCGGGGCGAAGAAACGGTCCTTCTCGTAGTGCGCCACCTTTTCACGCAACAGGCTGCGGGCGCGCTCCAGCTTGGGCGCGGTCTTCAGGCCGGCGCGAAAGTCCAGCCCCTGGCAGGCCCCAAGCCACTCGATCGCCAGGATGTCCCGCACATTGTCGGCCATGGCCCAGAGCCGCTTGCCGGCGTTGGGCGCCATCGATACATGGTCCTCCTGGTTGGCCGAGGTCGGCAGGCTGTCGACGCTGGCCGGGTGGGCCAGCGCCTTGTTGTCGCTGGCCAGCGCCGCGGCGGTGACCTGGGCGATCATGAAGCCGGAATTGACGCCGCCATTGCTCACCAGGAACGGCGGCAACTGCGACATGTGCTTGTCCATCATCAGCGAGATGCGGCGCTCGGACAGCGCGCCGATCTCGGCCAGCGCCAAGGCCAGGTTGTCGGCCACCAGCGCCACCGGCTCGGCATGGAAATTGCCGCCTGACAGCACCTCGCCCTGTTCGGCGAACACCAACGGGTTGTCCGACACCGCGTTGGCCTCGATCCGCAGCACCTGCGCCACATGGCGGATCTGCGTCAGGCAGGCGCCCATGACCTGCGGCTGGCAACGCAACGAGTAGGGGTCCTGAACCTTGTCGCAATCGGCGTGCGAGTGGCCCACCTCGCTGTCTTCGGTCAGCAGCTCGCGGTAGACCGCGGCCACGTCGATCTGCCCGGGCTGTCCGCGCGCCTCGTGAATGCGCGCGTCGAACGGCACGCGCGAGCCGAGCATGGCCTCGACACTGAGGCTGCCGCAGACCAGCCCGGCGGCCAGCAGGTCTTCGGCCTCGAACAGACCGCGCAACGCGTAGGCCGTGGACACCTGGGTTCCGTTCAGCAGCGCCAGGCCCTCCTTGGCCGCCAGCGTCAGCGGCTCCAGCCCGGCGCGCGCCAGCGCCGCCCTGGCGGGCAGCCACGCCCCCTCGCAGCGGGCGCGGCTCTCGCCCAGCAGCAGCAGCGACATGTGTGCCAGCGGCGCCAAGTCGCCGGAGGCGCCGACCGAGCCCTTGAGGGGGATGTGCGGATGGACGCCGGCGTTGACCAGCGCGATCAGGCTGTCGATGACCTGGCGGCGGATGCCCGAGCGGCCGCGCGCCAGGCTGTTGATCTTGAGCACCATGATCAACCGCACCATGGCATCGTCCAGCGCCTCGCCCACGCCGGCCGCGTGCGACAGCACCAGCGAGCTTTGCAGCGCTTGCAGATCCTCGCGCGCGATACGGGTGGAGGCCAGCAGGCCGAAGCCGGTATTGATGCCGTAGGCCGTGCGGCCTTCGGCGATGATGCGTTCGACGCAGGCGACGCTGGCATCGATCGGGCCGTGGGCGGCCGGGTCCAGCGTCAGGCGCACCGGCTGCTGGTACACCTGGCGCAATTGCGCCAGTGTCAGTTGGCCGGGTTCGAGGTGCAGATCCATCTTCTTGTTCTCCAGGACGGCAATGAGGTCAGGCGCTACCGGCGGGCGCGGCCGCTTCAGCGCGGCGTTTCGATCATCGGCAGGTTCAGGCCCTGCTCGCGCGCGCATGCGATCGCGCTGTCATAGCCGGCATCGGCGTGGCGCATCACGCCGGTGCCGGGATCGTTGGTCAACACCCGCGCGATGCGCTCGGCCGCCGCCTGGGTGCCGTCGCACACGATCACCATGCCGGCGTGCTGCGAGAAGCCCATGCCGACGCCACCGCCGTGATGCAGCGAGACCCAGGTGGCGCCGCCGGCGGTGTTCAGCAGTGCGTTGAGCAGGGGCCAGTCGGAAACGGCATCGGACCCGTCGCGCATGGCCTCGGTCTCGCGGTTGGGGCTGGCCACCGATCCGGAGTCCAGGTGATCGCGCCCGATCACCACCGGCGCCGCCAGCTCGCCGCTGCGCACCATCTCGTTGAACGCCAGGCCCAGCCTGGCGCGCTGGCCCAGGCCGACCCAGCAGATGCGCGCCGGCAGGCCCTGGAAACGAATGCGTTCACGCGCCATGTCGAGCCAGCGGTGCAGGTGGGCGTCGTCGGGAATCAGTTCCTTGACCTTGGCGTCGGTCTTGTGGATGTCCTGCGGATCGCCCGACAAGGCGGCCCAGCGGAACGGGCCGATGCCGCGGCAGAACAGCGGCCGGATGTAGGCCGGCACGAAACCGGGGAAATCGAAGGCGTTGGCAACGCCTTCGTCCCTGGCCATCTGACGGATGTTGTTGCCGTAGTCGAAAGTCGGCACGCCCTGCTGTTGAAAGGCCAGCATCGCACGCACGTGGACGGCCATCGACTGCTTGGCGGCCTTGACCACGGCGGCCGGTTCGCGCCGGGCGCGCTCGCGGTATCCGGCCCAGGTCCAGCCTGCCGGCAGGTAGCCGTTGAGCGGATCGTGGGCGCTGGTCTGATCGGTCAGCAGGTCGGGGCGGACGCCGTGCCGCACCAGTTCGGGCAGCACCTCGGCGGCGTTGCCGCATAGCGCCACCGACACGGCACGGCCTGCCGCGGTGTATCGGGCAATGCGCGCCAGCGCGTCATCCAGGTCGCCGGCCTGCTCATCGACGTAGCGGGTGCGCAGGCGAAAATCGATCCTGGACTGCTGGCATTCGATTGTCAGCGAGCAGGCGCCAGCCAGCGTGGCCGCCAGCGGCTGCGCGCCCCCCATGCCGCCCAGGCCCGCGGTCAGCACCCAGCGGCCCGTCAGGTCACCGCCATAGTGCTGGCGCCCGGCCTCGACAAACGTTTCGTAAGTGCCCTGCACGATGCCCTGGCTGCCGATATAGATCCAGCTACCCGCGGTCATCTGGCCGTACATCGCCAGGCCGCGGGCGTCCAGTTCGTTGAAGTGTTCCCAGGTGGCCCAGTGCGGCACCAGGTTGGAGTTGGCGATCAGCACGCGCGGCGCGTTGGCATGCGTCTTGAACACGCCCACCGGCTTGCCTGACTGCACCAGCAGGGTCTCGTCGTCCTCCAACCGCCTGAGCGTCTCGACGATTTTGTCATAGCAGTCCCAGTCGCGCGCCGCGCGGCCAATGCCGCCATAGACCACCAGTTCTTGGGGATTCTCGGCCACCTCGGGATCGAGATTGTTCATCAGCATGCGCAGCGGCGCTTCGGTCAACCAGCTCTTGGCGGTCAGTTGGTTGCCGCGCGGCGCGCGGATCTCGACATCGCGGTATCGATTCGATCTTTCCAAGGCAGTCTCCATCAACGCGGCGCCGCCCGGGCGGAAGCCGGCGCGGCCGATTGCTGGAATCATAGGATGCCTATTCTTGTATATACAAGCTATGGAACTCTGTCGCCGGCCAGGGATTTCCCGTAGACGGCGCGCCGTCTACGGGGTCATGCGCGGCGCGGCAGCAACTCGATCAGGCAGGCATCCAGCGGTGCCGGCGACTCCAGCCGGTAGTGGGCCGGCCCGTCCTGGTCCTTGTCCGCGCCGGACTCCACGCGCAGGCAGTCATAGCGCCCCGCCACGGGCAATGTCGCGCCGTCGCGCCATGCCGCCAGTGGCTGGCCGGCGTTCAGCAGCAGCACCGTGCCGGCGCAGGTATGGAACGAAGCATCGCGCGCCCCGCCGATCCATTGCAGCCGCGCGAAGTAGTGGCGCGGCGAGTAGATCAGGTTGAAGTCGCGGATGGCGCCGCCCAGCAGACGGCAGTCGACCTGGGCATCGCCGCGGAAGGCAAAGGTCTGGCGCGGCCGCAGCGGCGCCTGCGCCTGGCCGTCGACGGTCAGCGCGATGCCCTGGCCTTCGAGCACCGTGATGATGCGCTGCAGGCCGCCGAACAGCGAGAAACCGCCGTCGCGCGCCACATCGGCGATCGACAGGCGCCACTCGAACGCGGCCGTGCTGCCGCCATCGTTGCAGGCCACTTCCTGCGTGGTGCCGCCACCATTGCGCCAGGGCATGCGCGGATAGTCCTGTGCCCGGTACAGGCGCACGTCAAGCGGAGTCATGTGGTGAATTTTCCTTCGAGGCGGTGGCGCGACCCGGGATGGATCAGCCGCGCCATGGTGACAGCGCGCTCGCCCGACCAGGTGCGGCGACGGATCAGCAGGCACGGTTCGGTGCGCTCGATCTGCAGCAACTGGCATTCGCGCGGCTTGGCGACAATCGCCTCGACCACGTGCTCGCCCTCGGTCAGCGGCGCCACGCGCGTCAGGTATTCGTAGGGCGTATGCCGGGTGAAGTCCTGCGCCAGGTAATCGGGCGCCAGGCGCACGTTAACGTAGCGGTCTTCGAGCTGGATTGGCACATCGTCCTCGAAGTGCACGATCAGCGAGTGGAACACCGGCTGGCCTTCGCGGATGTCGAGCGCCGCGGCCTGCTCGGCAGCGGCCGGCTCCTGCGCCAGGCGCACCACGCGGCTGTGGTGCCGATGGCCGCGGGCGGCGATTTCATCGGCGATGTTGTTGACGGCGAACAGCGCCGAGCGGGCCTTGGGCTGCGCCACGAATGTGCCCACGCCCTGCATGCGCACCAGCAGGCCCTCTGCCGTCAGTTCGCGCAGCGCGCGGTTGACCGTCATGCGCGAATAGCCCAGTTCCTGCACCAGCTCGCTTTCCGAAGGCACGCGGTAATGCGCCGGCCAGGCGCCGCTGTGGATCTGCTGGGCGATCATCTGCTTGAGCTGTGCGTAGCGCGGCGCCGGCAGCACGCCAGGCGAGGCCGGCAGGCGGAGCGGGGAGGAAGCCAAGGGTTATCCTGTGTCGTGCCGAGGAACGAAAGGCGATTATAGGGTCCACTGGACATGTACAGACAGGCGGCCCGGGCTGGACGCCGCAGCCGCGCCTGCGTATACTCCCCCCCTGTATCTACCGGAGGCAGCCGTGCCCCATTCCCCCGCAGAGAAAAAACGTGTCACCACCCGCCTGCGCCGCATCCAGGGCCAGGCGCTGGCGCTCGAGCGCGCCGTCAACGAGGGGACGGAATGCGGCGCGCTGCTGCAGCAATTGGCCGCCCTGCGCGGCGCGGCCACCGGCCTGATGGCCGAAGTGCTCGAAAGCCATCTCCGGGAAACCTTCCTGCAATCCTCGCAGGGCGGACGGCCCGGCGCGGCGGTCGAACCCGAAGCCGAGATCGACCAGATCATGCGCATCGTCCGTTCCTACCTGAAATAACCCCATCCGACCTCGTGGAGCCCCTTATGAAATCACGCGCAGCCGTCGCATTCGGCCCTGGCAAGCCGCTGGAAATCGTTGAAATCGACGTCGCGCCGCCCCAACGCGGCGAAGTACTGGTGCAGATCACGCACACCGGCGTCTGTCACACCGACGCCTTCACCCTGAGCGGCGACGACCCCGAAGGCCTGTTCCCCGCCGTGCTGGGCCACGAAGGCGCCGGCGTGGTGGTCGAGGTCGGCGAGGGCGTGACTTCGCTCAAGCCGGGCGATCACGTCATCCCGCTCTACACCGCCGAATGCCGCGAGTGCAAGTTCTGCCTGTCGGGCAAGACCAACCTGTGCCAGAAAGTGCGCGCCACCCAAGGCAAGGGCGTGATGCCCGACGGCACCTCGCGCTTCAGCTACGAAGGCAAGCCGCTGTACCACTACATGGGCTGCTCGACCTTCAGCGAGTACACCGTGGTCAACGAGATCTCGCTGGCCAAGATCAACCCGGCCGCGCCGCACGAGAAGGTCTGCCTGCTGGGCTGCGGCGTCACCACCGGCCTGGGCGCGGTGCACAACACCGCCAAGGTCAAGGAAGGCGACACCGTGGCCGTGTTCGGCCTGGGCGGCATCGGCCTGGCGGTGATCCAGGGCGCGGTGCAGGCCAAGGCCGGCCGCATCATCGCGGTCGACACCAATCCCAACAAATTCGTGCTGGCCAGCGCCATGGGCGCCACCGACTGCATCAACCCCAAGGACTATGACAAGCCGATCCAGGAAGTGATCGTCGAACTGACCGACGGCGGCGTGGATTTCTCGTTCGAATGCATCGGCAACGTGCACGTGATGCGGGCCGCGCTCGAATGCTGCCACAAGGGCTGGGGCGAAAGCATCATCATCGGCGTGGCCGGCGCCGGCCAGGAAATCAGCACGCGTCCGTTCCAATTGGTCACCGGCCGCGTCTGGCGCGGCTCGGCCTTCGGCGGCGTCAAGGGCCGCACGCAGTTGCCCGGCATGGTCGAGGACGCCATGAGCGGCAAGATCGACCTGGATCCGTTCGTCACCCACACCCTGCCGCTGAGCCGCATCAACGAAGCCTTCGACCTGATGCATGAAGGCAAGTCGATCCGCACCGTGATCCACTATTGACGCCACGGCGGCGGCTGGCTGCCGCTGGACCCGGACCGCACCGACAAGCTGATCGTCCTCAGCTTCAACGCCACCGGCGGCGCGGCACGGTCTCAGCGCGCGCCGCGCAGTCGCATCAGGCTCAGGATCTCGAACAGGATCTGCGCGCCCGCGTGCGCCGTATTGGCGGTGGCGTCGTACGACGGCGCCACTTCCACCAGGTCACCGCCGACGATGTCCAGCCCCGCCAGTCCGCGCAGCATGGCCTGGGCCTCGCGCACCGTCACGCCGCCGACCTCGGGCGTGCCGGTGCCCGGCGCGAAGGCGGGATCCAGGCAATCGATGTCGAACGACACGTACACGGGCGCATCGCCGACGATGGCCCGCGCCCGGGCGATGATGGCGTCCACCCCCAGGCGCGGAATGTCCTCGGCATGGATCACGGTCATGCCGGACTCGTACGAGAACTCCCACAGATACTCGGCCGATCCGCGGATACCGATCTGGATGGTGCGCGTGGGATCGAGCACGCCTTCCAGCACCGCCTGGCGGAACGGGCCGCCATGATGAAAACGACTGCCGTCGAACGGGCCGCCGGTGTCGCAGTGCGCATCGAAGTGCACCAGCGCCACCGGCTGCCGGGCGCCCAGCGCGCGCAGGATCGGCAGCGTCACGGAATGATCGCCGCCGACCGACAGCGGCGTGACGCCCGCCGCCACGATCTTCTCATAGGCCGCGTGGATATCCGCGTGCGACTGCTCCAGGCTGAAGCGGCTGCGCATCGGCACATCGCCGATGTCGGCCACACGCAACTCGCGCACCGGCGCGCATTTGAGCGCGTGGTTGTAGGGTCCGACCCGCTCGATGGCGCGCAAGGCGCGCGGCCCGAAACGACAGCCGCTGCGGTTGCTTGCGCCCAGGTCCATGGGCACGCCCAGCAGCGCCACCTGCAGGTCGCCGAAATCCGGCCGCTGCCAATCGATCGGCCTTGCCGGCGCATCCAACAACGTCGGCATGCCCGCATAGGGCGCGCTGCGAGTGCCGCTGTCGTCAATGACATTGGCCGCCACCGCGCGAAAATGCGCGTCGTGGATGACGGCCTCGTTGGATCCACCGAACCGGGCGCGCAAGGCGGCCAGTTTCTCGGGCGTGAAACTCATGGAGCACTCCTGGAAGAGGTTGCGCCGGGGGCCGGCTCGGAAGCGCGTCCCATCAGGCTGACAACAAGGAAACTGAAGGCGCTGACGGCCAGGCTGGCGTAGATCGGCGTATTGGCCGCGAGCCCGTCGCGAATCATGAAGCCGACCGCCGTGGCGCAGCCCAGCAACATGCTGGCGATGGCGCCCGCCGTGGTCGCGCGGCGCCACCAGATCGCGCCCAGGATCGGCACCAGCATGCCGCCCACCAGCAAGTTGTAGGCGCAGGTCAGCGCATCGAGCACATCGTCCACCGCCAGCGCGATGCCAAGCGTGGCCAGGCCGGCCAGCAGCGTCATCAGGCGGTGGCTGCGCACGTGGGTGAAGCCGCGCCCGCCACGCAGGGCTGGCAACAGGTCTTCGGCCAGCACCGTGGCCGAGGCCAGCATCGCGGCGCTGGCGGTGGACATCATCGCCGCCAGCGCCGCCGCGATCACCAGGCCGCGGATGCCGGCTGGCAGCTCGGCCTGCACGATGGCGGCAAAGGCATTATTGACGTTGGCCAGATCCGGCAAAAGCACCTTGGCGGTCATGCCGATCAATGCCCCCACCAGGCCGTAGACGATGCAATACAGCCCGGCCGCCGCACCCGCCAGGCGCGCCACCCGCTCGCTGCGGGCGGTGAATACGCGCTGCCAGATGTCCTGGCCGATCAGGATGCCGAAGAAGTAGATCAGGAAGTACGTGACGATGGTGGGCCAGCCGATCGCGGTTGCCTCGAAGCTGCTTGCCGGCAGCTTCGCCACCAGTTGGTCCCAGCCGCCCACCCGGTACAGGCAGATCGGCAGCAGCACCGCCATCAGGCCGATGGTCTTGATCAGGAACTGCACGATGTCGGTCAGGGTCAGCGACCACATGCCACCCACCGCCGAATACACCACCACCACGCCGCCGCCCACCAGGATCGCCAGCCAGAAAGGCATGTCGAACAGCACCTGCATCACCGTGCCGGTCGCGATCACCGAGGTCGCCGCCAGCATCAGCGCGTAGGCCATCATCACCAGGGCGCTGACGTGCCGCGTGCGCGCGCTGTAGCGGAACTCCAGGATCTGCGTCACCGTGTAGATGCGCAACTTCAGCAGCGGCCTGGCCAGGCACACATTGAGCACGACGATGCCCAGGCCCAGCATGGCACACAGCCAGAAGCCGGAGATGCCGTGCACATATCCCAGCCGCACCGTGCCGACGGTGCTGGCGCCACCCAGCACCGTGGCAGCCATCGTGCCCATGTAGAAGGCCGGTCCGAGATTGCGGCCCGCCACCAGGAAATCCTCCTGCGTCCTGGCGCGGCGCATGCCGTACCAGCCCAGCAGCAGCATCGCGGCCAGATAGGCCACGACCACGCCTATATCGACAAACATGTCCTTCCCCTTGTCCGTTCGCGTGCGACCCGCACGCGTATTGGCTACCGCCGGCAAAACACCTATTGATGTAGAAGTGATTCCGGAAAAACGGGCTTTCCAGCACTCGATTCGCCCGCCCTCCGGCGACGGCACCGCTGCCGGGTCGAATCGATAACACTGGTGGAATAATAGGAATCCGAACTTTTTCCATCCATGCCTAGTTCGGAAAATTCACATCGATGCCCATCAATGTTTCGTCCGTGATTACCCTATGCTCTCCAACGTCTCCGACCTCGACCTGCGCCTGATCCGCGTCTTCCTCACCATCGTCGACGCCGGCGGCGTGTCGGCCGCGCAGGCCCTGCTGGGCGTGGGCCAGTCCACCATCAGCAGCCAGCTCGCCACGCTCGAAACGCGGCTCGGCTTCACGCTGTGCGAGCGCGGGCGCGGCGGCTTTCGCCTCAGCGCCAGGGGGCAGCGCTTCGACAAGCTGGCGCGGCGCGCGCTGGCCGCGCTGGACGACTTCAGCGCACAGGCCCGCAACATGCACCGGCAACTGGTCGGCAACCTCACGCTGGGCCTGATCGGCAATGCCACCATGGCGCAGAACGCGCGCATCGGCCACGCCATCGAGAGATTCCGCCGGCGCGACGAAGCCGTGCGCCTGTCGGTGCTGATCCGCAGCCCGCGCGAACTCGAAGAACTGATCCTGAAGGACGAAATACAGGTGGCTGTCGGCTACTTCCTGCACCGGGTGCCAATGCTCGACTACACGCCGCTGTTCCAGGAACGGCAGATCGCCTACTGCGGCGCCACCCATCCGCTGGCCGACCGCGCCGGCCGTGTCACCGAGCCCGATCTGGCCGATGCCGACTGGACTTGGCGCACCTACCCGCTGCCCGAATCCTCGTTCGCCGGCCGCCCGCGCCGCATCACCTCGGAAGCCGACAACATGGAGGCCGCGCTGATCCTGATCCTGTCCGGCGCGCACCTGGGTTATCTGCCCGAACACTATGCCGCGCCCTATGTCGCGGCCGGCCTGCTGCATGCGCTGGATGCCGACACCTATCAGTACGACGTGGAGATCAGCATGGTGGCCAAGCGGCGCAGCCAACTCGACGACATTGCCGCCGCCTTCCTGGAGGACATGCGCGCGGCGCTGCTGGCTGCGCCCGGCACCGCGCCGTGATATACCTGTGCCGCGCACGGCACCCGTCCACCGGCCCCGCGCGCTGCACACAGGAGCCCCCATGTCCACCACCGCCACCCTGAATTCCGCCGCCGGCGCGCCGCGCCGCATGACCGTCCCGGCCTTCCGCGCCCGCAAGCGCGCCGAACCGCTGGTCATGCTCACCGCCTACACCGCGCGCATGGCCGAACTGCTGGACCCGCACTGTGACGCGCTGCTGGTGGGCGACAGCCTGGCGCAGACCATCTATGGCCTGCCGTCCACGGTGCCCGTCACGCTGGACATGATGATCGCGCACGGCGCCGCCGTGGTGCGCGGCGCGCGCCAGGCATTGGTCGTCGTCGACATGCCTTTCGGCAGCTATGAAGCAAGCCCCGAGCAGGCGTTCCATTCGGCCGCGCGCGTCCTGAAGGAAACCGGCGCCAGCGCCGTCAAGCTGGAGGGCGGCCAGGCCATGGCGCCGGCCATCGCCTGCCTGACGGCGCGCGGCATTCCCGTGATGGCGCACATCGGCCTGACCCCGCAGGCCGTCAATCTTCTCGGCGGCTACGGCGCGCGCGGCCGCGGCGAGGCCGAGTACGCCCGCATCGCCGCCGACGCCAAGGCCGTGGCCGAGGCTGGCGCGTTCGCCGTGGTGATCGAGGGGGTGGTCGAACCGCTGGCGCTGGCCGTTACCGAGGCCATTGCCTGCCCCACCATCGGCATCGGCGCCTCGGCAGGCTGCGACGGCCAGGTGCTGGTGGTGGACGACCTGCTCGGCATGTTCGACCGCACCGCCCGCTTCGTCAAACGCTATGACGCCCTGGCCGCCCGCATCCAGGCCGCCGCCCGCGACTACGCCGCCGACGTGCGGGCACGGCGCTTCCCCCAGGCGGAACACCTGTACGGCTGAGGCGGCCAGCCCCGGCACGCCGGGCCGGGCGCGCATTTGTCGCTAGAATCAGGCCATGCCGACTTCCGCGCCGACCGCCTGCCATGAATCCGCCTCGCCATGACACCCCGCAGTTGCAGGACGCGATCGCCGATGCGATCAGCACCGCCACGCGCGGCGCCGGCCGCGTCAACATCCTGGTCGCGGGCAAGACCGGCGTCGGCAAGAGCACCCTCATCAATGCGGTGTTTCGCGGCGATCTGGCCCGGACCGGCGCCGGCAAGCCGGTCACGCAGACCACTCAGGAGTTCTCGCGGCCTGGCCACCCGCTCACCATCATCGACACCCGCGGCCTGGAAGTCGGCGACTACGCCCGCTCGCGCCAGCAACTGGCCGACCTGATCCGCGAGCGCGCAGCAGCGCAAGACCAGGACCGGCACCTGCACGTGGCCTGGCTCTGCATCCAGGACAGCAGCCATCGTGTCGAAGACGCCGAGATCGAACTGAGCGCGCTGCTGGCCGATGCCGGCATTCCGGTCATCGCCGTGCTCACCAAGGCCCGCAAGAACAGCCCGTTCCTGGAACAGGCCCGGGCGCTGCTGCCGCGCGCAAGGCAGGTGGTGGCGGTGCGCGCCCTGCCCGAACACATCGAGGAGCTGGGCGCGGACCTGCCGCCGATGGGGTTGGATGCGCTGATCGACGCCACCGCCCAATACATCCCCGAGTCGCAGCAGCGCGCCTACGCCAACGCACTCTCGAGCCGCAATCTCAAGGCGCTGGAAGTAAAAAAAAAGCGGGCTGAAATAGAGGTCAACGTCGCCGCCGGCCTGGCCGCGTCGGCCGCCGCCGCGCCGATCCCGTTCTCGGACGCGGTGGCCCTGGTGCCGATCCAGGTCGGCATGATCGCCAAGATCGGCATCACCTTCGGCATGGAACTGAACACCACCGCCATCAGCACGCTGGTGACCTCGTCGCTGGGCGCGTCAGCGGCCACGCTGGTCGGACGGTCAGTGGTATCGGGCCTGCTCAAGTTCATTCCCGGCGCGGGCAGCGCGGTGGGCGGCACCATCGCCGCCACCACCGCCGGCGCCATCACCAAGCTGCTCGGCAACGCCTACATCGCCGTGTTGTACGACTTCTGCCAGAAGCATCCCGGCCAGGATCTCGACATCACGATAATCACGCAGGCGCTGAAACAGCGCATGGGACGCTAGGCGCGGCACACGCCTCCTGCTTGCGCGGGCCTGTTACCCGGCGCAAGGATCCGACTTAATGCATCAAGTTCGGCAAGAATGCGCCTTTCCGCGCCTTGCCGGTGAATAATCGCGCCGGCACGACGTAAACGTACGTGCCGCGAATCCCGCAACGCCAGCCCTATCCAATGATCATCGACAATTCCGACGTCATGTACCGGCACCTCGTGCAAGGTGTCGTTGACTACGCAATCTACATGTTGAACCCCGATGGCACAGTCGCCAACTGGAACGCCGGCGCGCAGCGCGCCAAAGGCTATACGCGCGACGAAATCGTGGGGCGGCACTTTTCCTGCTTCTACAGCGCTGCCGACCAGGCCGCCGGCCTGCCCGCCCGCGGCCTGGCCACCGCCCGCGAGCAAGGCCGCTTCGAGGCCGAGGGTTGGCGCATCCGCAAGGATGGCAAGCCGTTCTGGGCCCACGTCGTGATCGACGCCATCCACGACGATGCCGGCTCCCTCATCGGCTACGCCAAGATCACGCGCGACTGCACCGAACGGCGCGAGCGCGAGTTGCAACTGCTGCAAGCCAAGGATCTGGCCGAACGCTACAACAGCGAGCTGACCTCGCTATCGAGCTTCCTGGAGGCGGTGGTCTCGCACATTCCCTCGTGTGTGCTGGTGCTGGACGCCGTGTCGCGCCGCATCGTGCTGGCCAACCGCCAGACCGAGGCTGCCTTCGGTTCCCGCCGCGAACAGATGCAGGGGCGGACCATGCAGCAATGCCTGCCGCCCGCCGTGCATGAATTCTTCGAGCGCCTGACCAACGACGCCCTGCGCTCGGATGGCGCGTTGCGCGAGGCCGGCCAGGAAGAGGTGATGACCGGGCGCGGCCCGCGCGCGCTGCGCAGCCGGACGCTCGTGTTCCACAGCAGCGACCCGCGCTCGCGCTACGTGCTGCTGATCGCCGACGACGTCACCGACGAGAACGCCGCGCAAGCCCAGGTGCGCTACATGGCGCACCACGATACCCTGACCGGCATGCCCAACCGCCGGCTGTTCCGCGAACGGCTGCTCAAGGCCCTGGCGCCTGAGGGCCGCGAACGCAGTGCCGCGGTGCTATGCCTGGACCTGGACAATTTCAAGAGCGTCAACGATACGCTGGGCCACCCGTACGGCGACGAACTGCTGCGCCAACTGGCGCGACGCCTGGCCAAGAACCTGCGCGAACAGGACACGCTGGCGCGCCTGGGCGGTGACGAATTCGCGGTCGTGCTGCCCGGCGTCGAGAAAGCCGACGACCTGCGCCAGATGGCGCAACGCCTGATCGACGCGGTACGCGAGCCATTTCAGGTCGACGGCCACACCGTGCCGGTCAGCGTCAGCATCGGCATCGCGCGCGCCACCTCGCAGGAGGGAGGCGCCGACCAGCTCCTGCGCTACGCCGACATGGCGCTGTACGAAGCCAAGCGCAACGGCCGCAACTGCCTGGCGTTCTTCAAGCCCGAAATGGAGACCGCCGCGCTCAGGCGCCACGAAATGGAAATGGACCTGCGCCAGGCGATCCTGTCGCAGCAGTTGCAGCTGTACTACCAGCCCATCAAAGACATCAGCCACGTGCGCACGGTGGGCCGCGAAGCCCTGATGCGTTGGCGGCATCCGGTCAAGGGCCTGATCATGCCCAACGACTTCATCCCGATCGCCGAGGAAACCGGGTTGATTCATGAACTGGGCGCCTTCACCCTGCACGAAGCCTGCCGCGAGGCCATGACCTGGGACGCGCATGAAACCGTGGCGGTCAACCTATCGCCCACGCAGTTCACCAACAGTGCCCTGGTGTCACTGGTGGAGTCGGCCCTGGCCACCTCCGGCCTGGCGGCAAGCCGGCTGGAGCTGGAGATCACCGAATCGGTGCTGCTGGCCAACTCCGAGGCCAACCTGAACACGCTGAACCGGCTCAAGCAACTGGGCGTGAAGGTGGCGCTGGATGACTTCGGCACGGGCTACTCCTCGCTCGGCTATCTGCGCACCTTCGAGTTCGACAAGATCAAGATCGACAAGTCCTTCACGCAGGATGTCGAATCGAGCAAGGAAGCGCTGGCCATTATCCGCGCCATCAACGGCATCGGCCGCAGCCTGGATATCCCCACCACCGCCGAAGGCGTCGAGACGCCGGCGCAGCTCGAACGGCTGACCCAGGAAGGCTGCTCGCACTTCCAGGGTTTCCTGCTGGGCCGGCCGGTATCGCACGAACCGCCACAATCCCAATAGCGTCTTCGCAGTCGCGCATCAGCCTCGCAATAGCGCCTGGCTGGCGCGGGCCGAGGCCTGACGGCCGCGCACCAGCTCGTACAGGTTCTTCGGATCGGCCAGGTTCGGCGCCACTTCGACGCGCGTGCCGGCACCATGCTTGAAAGCGCTGTCGCGCAACCAGCGCAGGGCCGAGAAATCCTCCAGGGCGAAGCCGACCGAATCGAACACGGTGATGTCGCGCTCATCCTTGCGGCCGGCGCGCTGGCCGGTCAGCACGCGCCACAGTTCGGTCACCGCGAAGTCGGCCGGCATCTGCTGCAGATCGCCTTCGATGCGTGTCTGCGGCTCGTATTCGACAAACACCGGGCCGGCGCGCAGCACGTCGGCATGCAGCTCGGTCTTGCCGGGGCAGTCGCCGCCGACAGCATTGATGTGCATGCCGGGCTCGACCATGTCCGCGGTGAGGATGGTGGCGTAGGCCTTGTCGGCCGTCACCGTGGTCACGATATCCACGCCCTTGGCGGCGGCGGCGGTGCTGTCGAAACGTCGCAGGCGCAAGCCCGGCACCTCGGCCAGGTTGCGCGCCAGCTTGTCGCTGGCAGCCGGGTCGACATCATGCAGGTGCAGCGTGTCGATGCCAAGGATGTGGTGGAACGCCAGCGCCTGGAATTCGCTCTGCGCGCCATTGCCGATCAGCGCCATGCTGCGCGCCCCCGGCCGGGCCAGGGCGCGCGCGGCCAGCGCCGAGGTGGCGGCGGTGCGCAGCGCGGTGGTCAGGGTCAGCTCACTGATCAGCAGGGGTTCGCCGGTGCTGACCTGCGCCAGGGCGCCGAAGGCCATCACGGTGCTCAGGCCGGCCGCCGGATTGCCGGGATGGCCGTTGACGTACTTGAAACTGTAGAGCTCATGATCGGCGGTGGGCATCAACTCGATCACGCCGGCGGCGGAATGGCTGGCGACGCGCGCGCTTTTGTCGAACTCCGGCCAGCGCAGGAAGTCGGCCAGCAGGTAATCCAGCAGATCCTCGAAAACCTTGCGCGGGCCCTGTGCGGCCACGATTTTCGCAACGTCGGTGGTGGTGAGCAGTGTCGTCATTGTTGTCCCCTGATGGTCCTGGTACAGAAATTCTGTCCGATGCCCAGGTCAGTGCCTAGCGCCCACTTTCCACACAAAATGCAAGGAATCTGCCATTTCGGCAACCGCCGGTGCCACTTGTCGCAATCCGCCGCCACCCACCCGGAAAAGCCTTCAGGCCGGACGCGCGTCGGCGCGCAACTCCATCGGCAGGTGTTCGCGCATGGTTTCTATGAAACGCCGCAGGCGCGCCGGCTGCAGCCGCGACGGCGCATAGACCAGGTACACCGGCAGCGGCGCGGCGCGCCATTGCGGCGCCAATTGCACCAACTGGCCACTGGCCAGCTCGTCGCGCAGGGCCCACGCCGATGCGATGCCCGCGCCCAGGCCCAGCACGGCCGCCTTGCGCAGCGCATACAGGCCGTCGGTCGACAGGCGCGGCTGGATCTCGAAATTCGCAACCTCGCCGGTCTCCACATGGGTCAGGCTGACCTGGTCGCGATAGAAGGTGCGCAGCGCCAGCCAGGGCAGGCCGGCCAGTTCCGACGGGTGGGCGGGGACCGGACCGCCGCCCAACAGCGACGGCGCCGCCATCACGCTGCGCGGTACCTCGCCCAGCTTGACCGCCACCACCGACGGGTCCTGCACCGCGCCGACCTTGATGGCGCAATCGATGTTTTCGGCGATGAAATCCGGCAACCGGTCATGCAGCAGCCATTCGACCCGCATGCGCGGGTACTGGCGCAGGTACTGCGCCAGCGCTTCCATGAACTGGTTCTGGCCGAACGCATGCGGCGCCACCACGCGCAGCGTGCCCGCCAGTTCCTCGCCGGCCCCGCGCACGTCGCTCTCGAACGCCTGCCAGGAAACCAGTAGCTCCTTGGCGCGTTCATAGCAGCGCTGGCCATCCTCGGTCAGGCTGATGGCGTGGGTCGAACGCTGCAGCAAGCGCACCGCCAGGGAACGTTCCAGTTGTTGCAGGCGGCGGCTGACCGTGGGCTGCGTGGCCCCCAATTGCGCCGCGGCGGCCGACAGGCTGCCGGCCTCCACAATGCGCACGAAGGTCTCGATCAAGAGCAT
Organism: Achromobacter sp. 46006; assembly: GCF_059761975.1. Taxonomy (NCBI): domain Bacteria; kingdom Pseudomonadati; phylum Pseudomonadota; class Betaproteobacteria; order Burkholderiales; family Alcaligenaceae; genus Achromobacter; species Achromobacter sp. 46006. The sequence goes on along the minus strand of NZ_JCBANN010000011.1, from coordinate 85,851 downwards.
GCGGTCGGTACCGGTCGGGGCGGGCAGGGCGGAGATGGTCATACGCCTATCGTATAACGGATCTACTCGGTCGACGGCTACCCAGAGTCCGTCCATGCGCTCAGAATTTGCGCCGTACGCACCTCGTGGTGCCTTTTCCCGAACGGATCCTCCTATGTCCTCCGATACCCGGGCGCACCCCGCGCCCCCCACCCAAGAGCTGTCCGCCAGTCTGGTGCTGCTGCTGGCGATCGGCGCCGGCCTGGCAGTCGCGTCGCTGTACTACAACCAGCCCATGCTCGGCATCCTCGGCGCGGACCTGCGCGCCAGCCCCGCCGCGCTCGGCTGGATCCCTACGCTGACCCAGCTTGGTTATGCGTTCGGCATATTGCTATTGGCCCCGCTGGGCGACCGCTACGACCGCAAGCGCATCGTCCTGGTCAAGGCCGCCGCACTCAGCGCGGCCCTGCTGCTGGCCGCCGTCGCGCCCGCCATCGGGGTGCTGCTGGCCGCCAGTTTCGCCATCGGCCTGTCCGCCACCCTGGCCCAGGACATCGTGCCGGCCGCGGCCGCGCTGGCGCCTGCGGCGCACCGCGGCCGCATCGTCGGCACGGTGATGACTGGCCTGTTGCTGGGCATCCTGTTGTCGCGCGTCATCAGCGGCGTAGTGGCCGAGCAGCTAGGCTGGCGCAGCATGTTCGTGGCGGCGGCAGTCTCCATCCTGGCGCTGGGCGCGGCCCTGTGGCGCGGCCTGCCGGCATTCGCGCCAACCACCCGGTTGCCCTATCTCGAACTATTGGCCTCGCTGCCGCGGCTGTGGCGCCAGCATGGCGAACTGCGCCGCGCCGCCACGGCTCAAGGCCTGCTGTCGCTGGGTTTCAGCGCGTTCTGGTCGACGCTGGCGGTGATGCTGCACGAAGCCCCATTCCATCTCGGCGCCGCCGCCGCCGGCGCCTTCGGCCTGGCCGGCGCGGCCGGCGCGTTGGCCGCGCCGCTGGCCGGACGCTACGCCGACCGGCGCGGTCCGGGCGCCGTCAGCCGCCTGGGCGCCGCGCTCACAACCTTGTCGTTCGCAACCATGGCGCTGCTGCCCCTGCTGTCGGCCCAATCCGGCCTGTGGCTGATCGCTGCCAGCGCGATCGGCTTCGACCTGGGCATCCAGGTGGCGCTGATCGCGCACCAGAGCATCGTCTACGGCATCGACCCGGCCGCCCGCAGCCGGCTCAATGCCGTGCTGATGGTCAGCGTCTTCATTGGCATGGCCGCCGGCGGAGCGCTGGGCAGCCTGGCGCTGGCGCGGTGGGGCTGGCTCGGCGTGACGCTGGTGGCCACGGCGGCAGCCGGCGGCGCGCTGCTGCTGCGCCTCTGGCCGGCTTCGGGCGGACGCCGCGCCCGGGCAGGCTGCGCGGCCTGACACCGGGCGGCAGCACGGCGCCGGGCAGGGCGGGTGGGTGCCGGGAGGCGTCCCCCGCCCCCGCGGCGCCCCCTTGGCTCCCCTCCACCTCGGCTTTGCCCGGGAGAACGTGGGCCGCAACCCCCGGGAAAACATGGGTGGAAATCCGCTGGAACTGAATTATGCTCACCAAAAGCATAAATCAGCTCTCTTTTTTTACCCAATAAATGCTCATATTGAGCATTTATACGTACCCAAGGAACCCATCATGACCGCCGCAACCCTGCGCTCCGTCGCATTCGACCTGCCCACCGACGGCCATCACGGCGCCGTCGGCCAGGCCTGGGCCCGCGTACCCGCGCCACTGTCGACCGCCGGACGCGCCGCGGCGGCACAACGCATCCGCGCGTTGCTGGCACGCGAAAACGCCGTCCTGGTGGCGCATTACTACGTCGACGGCGACGTCCAGGAGCTGGCCGAAGCCACCGGTGGCTGTGTCGGGGATTCGCTGGAGATGGCGCGCTTTGGCCGCGACCACCCGGCCGCGACCCTGGTGGTCGCCGGCGTACGCTTCATGGGCGAGACCGCCAAGATCCTAAGCCCCGCCAAGCGTGTGCTGATGCCGGACCTCGAAGCCAGTTGTTCGCTCGACCTGGGCTGTCCCGCCCCGGCCTTCACCGACTGGTGCAACGCCCATCCGGATCGCACCGTGGTGGTTTACGCCAACACCAGCGCCGCCGTGAAAGCGCGCGCCGACTGGGTCGTAACCTCGTCTATCGCGCTCGACCTGATCGCAGACCTGCATGCGCGCGGCGAAAAGATCCTCTGGGCGCCCGACCGCCATCTGGGCCGCTATGTGCAGAACCAGACCGGCGCCGACATGCTGCTGTGGCAGGGCGCCTGCCTGGTGCACGACGAATTCAAGGGCGCCGAGCTGGAGCTGATGCGGGCGGCCGATCCCGACGCGCGCGTACTGGCCCACCCCGAGTCGCCGGCGTCGGTCCTGGCGCAGGCCGATGTGGTGGGTTCCACGACCCACCTGATCGAAGCCGCCCGGCGCCTGGACGCGCCACGCCTGATCGTCGCCACCGACCAGGGCATCCTGCACAAGATGCGCCAACAGGCGCCCGGCAAGACTTTCCTGGCGGCTCCCACCGCCGGCGACAGCGCCACCTGCAAGAGCTGCGCCCACTGTCCCTGGATGGCGATGAACGGATTGGCCGGCCTGGCCCACACGCTCGAACACAGCGCCAACGAAATCCTGCTGGACCCGGCGCTGGCGCGGCGCGCCAAGGCGCCGATCGACCGCATGCTGGACTTCGCCGACAAGCGCAAGCGCCCGGTACGCGCCAGCGGCGACCTGGCGCGCGATGGCGCGCTGTTCCAGCGGGTCGGACCGGCATGATTGCCGCATCCGGAGACCCCGCCATGGCATTCGACGTCATCATCATCGGCAGCGGCCTGGCCGGCCTGGCCGCCGCCCTGGAACTCGCGCCGCGCCGGCGCGTGGCCCTGGTCAGCAAAGGCGCGCTGCGTTCGGGCGCCAGCCCGCACGCGCAAGGCGGCATCGCCGCCCCGCTGGGCCCGCAAGACAGCGTGGCCGCGCACCTGCGCGACACCCTGGCCGCCGGCGCCGGTCTGTGCGACGCGAACGCCGCGCAGGCCATCATCGACCAGGCTTGCGCGGCCATCACCTGGTTGCAGGAGCAGGGAGTGGCCTTTTCGACCGAGGGGACGCAACTGCATCTGACGCGCGAGGGCGGCCACGGCCAGCGCCGCATCGCCCATGCCGCCGACGCCACCGGCCGCGCCATCATCGCCGCGCTCGAAACAAGGGTCGAACAGCAACCCGCGATCACCGTGCTGGCGCGGCACTGCGCCGTGGACCTGCTGCTGTCCGATGGGCCCGGCGCCCGCTGTCAAGGCGTGCGCCTGCTGGATCTGGACCGTGGCCTGCGCCGCGATATCGCCGCCGCGCATGTCGTGATCGCCACCGGCGGAGCCGGCCAGGTCTACGCCACCACCACCGCGCCGCCCGGCGCCACCGGCGACGGCATCGCCATGGCCGCGCGCGCCGGCGCCCGCCTCGCCAACCTGGCGTTCACGCAATTCCACCCCACCGGCCTGCACCACCCGCGCGCCGACGGATTCCTGATCTCGGAGGCCGTGCGCGGCGAAGGCGGCCGCCTGTGCCTGCCGGACGGCAGCCGATTCATGCCCGCCCATGATCCGCGCGCGGAACTGGCGCCGCGCGACATCGTGGCGCGCGCCATCCATGCCGAGATGCAGCGCCATGCGCTGGATTGCGTCCATCTGGACATCAGCCACCTGCCCCGCGATTTCGTGCGGTCGCACTTTCCCCTGATCCATGGGCGCTGCCTGACGCTGGGCCTGGATATCTCGGCCACGCCCATCCCCGTGGCGCCCACCGCCCACTACACCTGTGGCGGGATTGCCACCGACACCGACGGCCGCAGCAGCGTGCCCGGCCTGTACGCGGTGGGCGAGGCCGCCTGCACCGGCCTGCACGGCGCCAACCGCCTCGCCAGCAATTCGCTGCTGGAATGTGTCGTCACCGGGCGCGCCGCCGCCCGCGACATCCTGGCCGGCGCCGTCGCCATGCCCTCCGGCGCCGCCATGCCGGCCACCGAGGCGCCCGCCCATGCGAAGCCGGCCGACCGCGCGCCGATGACCGCGCGCATGGCGCGGCAGCGCCAGGCACTGCGGGCCGCGATGAGCCGCGATGCCGGTATCGTGCGCAGCGATGCCTCGCTGCGGCGGGCCGCCGACCACATCCGCGCATTGCGCCGCGCGCTCGAGGCAAGCGACCCCGCCGACGATGGCCTGGCGCTGCTGGAACTGCGCAACCTGGCCCTGGTCGCCGACCTGATCGTGGCCGATGCCCAAACCCGCCGCGAGAGCCGCGGCGCGCATTTCAACCAGGACTGGCCAGACCATGCGGGCGCGCAATCAAACCAGGCCACGCCGCTTTGAACCGCCGGCGGGCCCGGACTGAGCACGGCGGTGGATGCGCAACCGCCCTCGACCCAGGCTGCCGGGTTCGAGGGCGGAACGTGCCGTGGCCGTGCTCAGGGTTGAGCGGCGTAACGCGGAGAACGCGGGCCGTACAGAATGCCGCCCGGGGTGCCGGCGCTGAGCAGCATGTTGTCCGCCATGCCCGCCACGCTGTAACTGCGGTCCGACAGGGTATTGACGACCTGGTCCACCACCGCCTGCACCAGCATGCCGATCAGGCCGCCATTGTTGTTGTTGCTGGCGTGCACCACCTCTTTACTGCCATTCCACAGCTTGGCGCCCGTGCGCAGGTCTACCAATGCCGCGTCGATCGAGACCGTGATCGAGCTGGACAACACCGCATAGCTCGACCCGTATTGCTTGACGGTCATGTACAGCGCGGCATCCGCGCCGAAGATATCGCGCAGCCGCTTGGCCGGCAGTTCGTGGATTTCATCCGCGTTGGCCAGGCCGTTCTGCTTGAAGGTCTCTTCCATGACGGCGACCGGCACGACGTAATAGCCGGACTCCGCCAACGGCATGGTCGCCTGCGACAGCACCGCCGCCCCGGCAGCCACATCCACGGAGGTATTCAGCGGCGGCAGCACCAGGATCGACGCCGGCTTGCTCTCGCGGAATGCCGCATAGTCCACCTCGTGGCGCTGCGGCGCGGCGCAGCCCGCCAGCAGCGCGACCATCGCCAGCACCGTGATACGCATGATGGTGTTCATGTCAGGCTCCCTTGCCGGCGGCTTGCGGTTGGCTGGGGGAGGCTGCCGGCGTGTCGGCCGGAGCCACGGCGGGGTCGGGCGCGGGTTGCGCGGCGCTGTCGGCCGTCCTCGCATTGCGCAGCAGGAAATCCATGAACGGCTTGGATTCGGGAAAGGCCGCTTTCTCGCCCTCGAACTGTTCCACGCCTTTGGCTCCTTCGCCCATCTTCAGGTACAGCATGCCCAGGTGCGCTCGAAAGCCCGGCGGCAATTGCGCATCGGCCGAGCGCGCGGTCTCGATGTTCTTCTCCATCGCCAGGCTTTGCGCCGCGTAGTCTGCGCCATCGTCCTTGAGATAGGCATAGACCGAAGGCTGATATGACTGCCAGGAGTACATGCTCTTGGCGGGTTGCGCGCACGCGCTCACCAGCGCCGCCAGGGCGGCCACAGCCAAGACACGGCCCGCGCGCGCGATTGCCCGCGAAGGCACATTAACCAGATTGTTCGACATGGACATACCCATCAAGGTTGGACCGGTTGCCAGGCACCCTGCTCGATGCCTTCCACCAGGCGATCGACGGCCTCGCGGATCGCCAGGTCCAGCACCTTGCCGTTCAGCGTGGAGTCGTAGCCGGCGGTGCCGCCAAAGCCGATGACCTCGCGGTTGGACAGGCTGTACTCGCCCGCGCCCGATGCCGAATAGACCACTTCGGAGGTGCTTGCGTCGACCACGTTGAGGTCGACCTTGGCGTAGGCCACCTGCTCCTTGCCGCGGCCGAGGATGCCGAACAGTTGCTGGTCGCCGGTCACCTTGCGACCGAACGCCGTCACGTCACCGGTGATGACGTAACGCGCCCCCTTGATCTGGCTGGCCTTCTTGTTGAAGGCCGCTTCCTGGGCGATTTCCGACAGGTTGTCGCGGTCCATCACCTGGAACCGGCCGCTGCGCTGCAGGTGGCTCACCAGGATGGTCTTGGCCTGACCGCCGAGGCGATCCACGCCGTCGGAGAACACGCCACGCAGGTAGTTGGTACGGTTATCGAACTTGCCGACCGAGATCGGGCTGCGCACGCCCTGGTAGGGCTTGCTGGCGGCCGCGACGGCGGGCACCGCGACCGATTGGGAACGTTCCGTGGCGCAACCGGCCATCAGCAATGACAGGATCGTCATTGCGCCAAGCTTTACTGCCTTGATCGACATGCCTTTCTCCTGCGGACCCGGCACTCGAACCGCGCCGCGCGTAGCGTGAAATGAAGGAATCAGGCAGCGAGTATATACAATTACATACAACAGCAATAATTAGAATTGATGGATAAAAGCCGGTTATTTTGTCCTAAAAACAGGCAATGGCGGACATCTTCAAGGCTTCCCCCAAAACACCACGTTGCTCCGCCGCCTCGCTGGCCAGCCCATGATGTCTTGAACAGGCGTTGCGCACCGCCCGGCTTCACTTCAATTCCCGCGTCGCGCCGATGACGCGCAGGGTCGGCATCAACTGGCGCCAGGCGTCCTTGGGAATGACCGCCGGGCGCTTCAGGTCGGCCACGGCCGGATCGTCCAGCAAGTCCCCCTTGCAGGCGAACACGATGCTGTTGGTCATGTCGTCGTCCACCACTTCGAACATGGCGCCGCCGAACGCGGCGCGCACCCGCTCGAGATACACATGGTGAAGCGGATGGTTCACATGGAAATTGATCACCAGGATGCCATCGGCGCGCAGCGCACCATGGCAGTCCGCGTAGAACTCCTCGGAACACAGCGCGGGCGGGATGCCGGCGTCGTCGAAGCCATCCAGCAGCAGCACGTCGGCGGCTTCGCGCAACCCGCGCAGATGCTCGGCCGCGTCGGCCCGGACCACCTTGAAGCGCTCGCCATCAGGCGGCACCATGAACGCATCGCGCAGCGCAATGACCCCGGGGTCGATCTCGACCACCTCGATGCGCGACCGGGTCAGGTAGCGATGACAGAACTTGGCCAGCGAGCCGCCGCCCAGCCCCACCATCAGGATGTCCGCGGGCGCCGGCGCAAACAGTACGAATCCCATCATCATGCGCGTGTACTCCAGGTCCAGCGCGTCCGGGCTGAGGGTGGACATGCGGCTCTGGATGACCTTGTCGGAAAAATGCAGGGTGCGCGTCGTGCCGGAAGCGTGCACATAAGGCCGGGCCGATCCGGCATCGAGGCCGGCGGCATCCGGCGTCCGCGGCAGGGCGGACGGGGACAGGGAAGGATCTGGGGCGGACATGGGGCAGAAGATACCACCGCCGCGGGTCATGCCAATTCTCGGACTGGCTCCATGGCGGCCACAGTTAAAGAATGTACGCCGGACTGCCGTACAACCCATGTCACCACGGCGTTTCGAGCGCCGGCCATGCCGGCCCGCCATGACCCCACGAGTCCCGCCTTCCCGGAATATCTTCCATGCAACCCCTGGCCCCCGACAACCATCTTGCGCAAGCAGCCCCCACGGGCCGCGATGCCCGCGCCGCCGCGCGCCGCGCCACGGATACGGCCGCCGGCTTCGGGCAAGAGCGCGATGACGCGCAAGCCAGCCAACCCGTCTCGATCCGCGTCATCCTCAGCGACGACGCGCTGGAACGCGCCGCCAAGGCACGCAAGGCCGCGATCCACATCGCCGCCGACGCGGCCCAATCGCGCCAGGACCTGGCGCGCGCCCGCATCGCGCAGATCAAGCAGCGCATCGACACGCTCAAGAAGATGCTGATGTTCCTGGGCAAGGCCGCAGCCAAGGTCATCCTGCGCGAACTGCGCCAACTGGCCGGCGAACTCGGCCAGGCCGCCAGCGCGCTCAAGGACAGCGGCGGCGCGCAACCCGCCGCCGGCGGGTCGCCTGGCGCTGCCGCCGTGGTGCGCGTGGATGGCGCCCCGGCAACCGCCGGCAGCGCCGCTGCGTCTCCAGACGCCACGGCCGAAGGCGCCGATACCGACGGCCAGCCGCAGGCGCCAGCCTCCACCGCCGCCTCGCGCGCCTTGTCGGCCTATGCCGCCGCCAGCGACGCCGCCACGGCTTCCACCGCCGACACCGATACGGCTGGCGCGCCTTCCGCCGGGCCGGCGGCGCAAGACGAAGCCGCCCCGGCCCGCGCCGCCGCGAAGGACACAGCTGCGTCCGCCGACGCCGAAAATACCGGCGGCCAGGACGACAGGCGCAGCGTCAACGGCGCCTCGCGCGAGGCCCGGCAGCGCCGCCAGGACGACGCCCAGGCCGTGCGCGATACCATCCGCGCCATGAAGGAACTGCTCGCCATGCTCAAGAGCAAGCTGCGGCAACAGGACACGCAAGCCCAGAAACAGGTCGCCGAGGTGCGCGACGCCCTGGCCGAAGCCGAAAAAAGCGCGCGCGCAATCGAAGGCGGCACCCTGGACAGCGGCACGGACGCCGGTTCCGGTGGCGAGCAGGCCAGCAGCCTCGATGGCGGGGCCATGAGCGCTGGGGCAATCGACGGTGGCGGCGCCGCCCCCGCCGCCCCGGCCTGAGCCGGCCACCCACCGGCATCCCCGGGCCAGGCCCGGCGCCGGCAGCGCTCGGCATATGATGGACCTCCCGCCACGCCGGACGCCGCCCCGCAATGCCTTTCATCCGCCCGCTCTGCCTCGCCTGCCTGCTCGTTCCTTTCCTCGCCACCGCCCAGATCGATACCGACGCCGAGGCCGCGCGAACGCGCGAGACCCTGAAGCAACAGGCCGAGGACCCGGGCTGGATCGACGAGTGCTTCTCCGCCACCAACCCCTTCCGCTATTGCATCTACCTGGACAAGCAGCGCGGCGGGTTCCGCGTCGTCGACCGGCACCAGCAAGAACCCTACCAGGTCTACCTGTTCGACAACGGCCCGGACTACCCTCGGGATGGCCGCTACCGTATCCGCCTGAAGGGCAAGATCGGCTATGCGGATGAAGAGACCGGCGCCATCGTCATCGCGCCGATCTACGATTGCGCCTTGCCTTTCGAAGACGGCCGCGCCAAGGCCGGCGTCGGCTGCCATGAGAACAGCGACGGCGAACACCGCTGGTGGTCGGGCGGCCAGTGGCAGACCATCGACCGTAACGGCAAAGTCATCGACTGACCGCAGCGACTCGGCAACGGTGCCGGGCGCGCGGTCCCATCACGCGCTGCTGCATCGCAGACGCCTTACTGGATGGAGAGACAGCGGAAACCGCTCGCTCCTGGCGAGGGATGTCAGGCGGTCAGGAAGCGTATGACTTCGTCCCAGTCGTTGGTCGATAAGGCGACGTCCTCATAGTCGCCCGCTTCCTCGTCATATCGGGAAACACAGAAGCGCTGGCTCCTGCCGGATTCGCGGTCGGCATAGTTGGCGTAGTCGACATACACCTTCAAGCCGCGCTCCTCGTTCTCGAACGAAGGCGCTGCATCGATGTAACTCGACGCGTCGACGTAACCTTCGGGTATGGGCGGCAGGGTTGTTACGTCGAAGTCGGGAAATTCGCGACGCAGTCGTTCAAGGTTCATAACGGAAGCATGTAGAGGCTGGAAGCCTGGCATTTTACGTTGCCCAGTATCATGCCGCCACAATGCCCCCCTGAATGAGCCTGGCGCCATGCCGCCGGAGAGATACCAGCGACTCAGATAGGCGACGGCAATCGTGAAGATTCTCGGATGGGTGCGGCTTGAACGGACAATGAAGCACGCGAGGCCGCTTTCAGCGGACGCTTGCACTATCGGGAAGCGTGCCGTTTCGCCATTCTCGTGGGGTCATGCTGCAATGAGCCTTGAATGCGCGCGAAAGCGCGGCTTCACTGCCATAACCAACCTCAATCGCGATCATCTTCAACGGTCGCCCCTGCCGCAACGCCCGCTGCGCCAACCTGATACGCCAGCCCTGTAAATAAACACCTGGGGTACAACCGACAACGCTACGGAAACTGTTGGCGAATACGGTACGTGACATCCCCGAAATGCCGGCCAACGCATCTAGTGACCATGCTTGCCGCGGTTGATCGTGCATTGCCACGAGGGCTTGGCGCAACTTGGGATGCGACAAACCGGCCAGCATGCCACCACTGATCTTCCCTGCCTCCATCAAGTGCCGCAACACCTGAATCAACACAACCTCGAACAGCCGGTCAATTAGCACATGCCGACCGCAGTTGTTGCCGAATGCCTCATCGAACAGCAGTGTCAGCACTTGATCGACACCATCGACGTCATCCAGCGCCAAGCAGATAACGTCCGGCAGCGCACCCGCCACCGGATTTGAAATTCCACCATCGAATTGAAGATCTGCACATACCAGGTCTGCGCCGCGCTGGGTGTCAGTCATAAAGCGCCTGGACATGGGGCGCGGATAGAGCAGCAGGCTTGGAACGTTCACCTGGAGTGGGGGATGCCCAGGATGGATGACCTCCACCGCCCCAGTCCTGACCAAATGCATCTGGCCACCCTCCTTTGGGGCGGAGAAATCGGTGATGCCGCACATGGCACCCGAATGAAACATGCGTACGCGTACCGGGAAGTGATTCAGCAGCGCCGCCAAGCGGTCAGTACATGCATCGGTCAATTTGGAACTCTGCATCAAGTTTTTTGTATTTTATGTAGCTAAAAACACCGCGTCCAGTTCTAAAGTTCGTTCAGCCGCCCGGCTCCATTCAACCTCAAATCACAAGGAGTACCTGATGTCGATCGAAATACTCCTGTACCGCGCCCAAGCCACAGCCATCGGCGACCGTGAAGGGAACGCCACCTCATCGGATGGCGTCCTGAAAGTCCGGCTCCCCACACCACGCGAACTTGGTGGCGTTGGCGGTCCTGGCACCGACCCAGAGCGGATGTTTGCCGCTGGCTACTCCGCGTTGTGCGTTTGAGCCTCGTTTGAGTCTCACGGCCCTATTCATCTTCAACCAAAGGATCAGCATCATGAAGTTCACGAACAAGCTCATCGCCGCGTCTGCCATGGCTCTGGCGTCCACCCTGTCCCTGGCGGCCGGCAGTCCTGGTGTCGAGCGCAATACCCAAGCCTTCCTCGAAGCCTTGGCTAAAGGCGGTGGCCAGCCACTGGAAACCCTGTCGCCTGCCGATGCCCGCCAGGTGCTTGTTGGCGCACAGAAAGGCGCGAAGCTAGCGCCCGCCGACGTCAGCGAGAAAACCATCACCGTTGATGGCAAGCCGATCGTGTTGAACATCGTTCGTCCCACCGGCTCCAAAGGCGTATTGCCCGCGTTCATCTTCGTGCATGGCGGCGGCTGGATTCTGGGCGATTTTCCGACTCACGAGCGCTTCGTTCGCGATCTGGTCGCCGACTCTGGCGCGGTGGGGGTTTTCGTGAACTACACCCCTTCGCCCGAGGCGCGTTACCCCGTGGCCATCAACGAAATCTACGCTGCCACCAAGTGGGTGGCTGAAAACGGCTCGCAGATAAATGTGGATGGCAAGCGGCTGGCCATTGTGGGCAACAGCGTAGGCGGCAACATGGCCACGGTGGTGGCGCTGATGGCCAAGGCCAAGGGCACGCCCAAGCTGCGCTCGCAAGTACTGTTCTGGCCCGTCACCAACGCCAACTTCGAGAATGCGTCATACGACGAATATGCCAACGGCCACTTCCTGACCAAGGGCATGATGAAGTGGTTCTGGGATGCCTATACCACCGACCCGAAGCAGCGCCAGGAGATTTACGCCTCGCCGCTGCTGGCGACACCCGAGCAGTTGAAGGGGCTTCCCCCGACGCTGATCCAAACGGCCGAGAAGGACGTGCTGCGCGATGAAGGCGAAGCCTACGCACGCAAGCTGGACGCCGCAGGTGTGAACGTGGTCTCAACCCGCTATAACGGCATGATTCACGACTTCGGCCTGCTCAATGTGCTAGCTGACGTGCCAGCTACGCGCGCCGCCCTGCATCAAGCTAGTGAAGAATTGAAGGCTCGTTTGCGCTGACATGAAATGGCCGCACCCAAGCCATAGGGGTATCCGGTTTGGGCGCGGCTATTTTTGCTGATGAACCGCGTGAACTTGGCTGGCCTGGCTGCGCCAGTGACCAGTCAAGCCCATTTCACGGTACATGCTGCAGCACATCGAACGACTCAAGGCATGGCAGGCGTTCGATTTGCCTCCCGGCATCGAACGGACAGTGCGCCAGAACCGGCTGCAGTTTCAGGCATCCGATAGGGCGATCATCGCCAAGATGTGGCTGCTCGGCCGCGCCGGCCGAGACCAAGCAGTCGGACCAGCGGATTACCGTTGGCTGGGGCCACCGACTGCGGCCCATATCCACATGAATGGCTGACGCTGCTGGAAACGCAGCGCGCCACCATCAACCGCATGGCGATGGCCAGCAAGCTGCCGGAAGCCATCGCCTTCCCGGCCGTCAATCATCCAGAACGCAGTGCGAGAGACTCCGCATCGCATCGATGGCGCGATCGGTGGATTCGCCCATCTGGGCATGCACGATGGCGCCGTCAATCGCGACCGTAAGAGGGGCACCCAGGGCGTGGCCAGGGCTCTCGAAAAGCTCGTCCAGACATCTCGCGACGTCTTTCTTGTGCTCGCGCACGATCTTCAATATGGCGGGATGCGTTGAGCCGAACTCGGCCGCGGCATTCAGAAAAGCACAACCGCGGAAATCCTCGCTGTCGAACCAGTCGCGCAGCGTGAGCGCCAGCGAGTCGATCTGCGAGGCGCCGGCGGCCAGGTTGGACGCCAGACTCTCTCGAAACCACCGCATCCAGCGTTCGTGGCGGAACTCAAGATAGGCCATCACCAGCAATTCCTTGCTGGGATAGTGCCGATAGAACGTCACCTTGGTGACAGCTGCGGCTTCGATGATCTTGTCGACCCCGGTGGCGCGGATGCCCTGGCCATAAAACAAGGCATGGGCCGCATGCAGGATGCGTTCACGGGGCGAGCGCGTGTCGACGGGGGGAGTGTTGCGTGTCATGACGTATTGTAGACAGATCGGTCCACCATCCGCAATCAGTAGTAGACAGATCGTTCCACACGCATTAATCTGCGCATGTAGACAGACCGTTCTACGCACTTTGTCCCAGGAGCAATCATGGAAACTCGCCCCCCGCTGCCGCCGTTCACCAAGGAAACCGCCATTCAGAAGGTGAGGCTCGCCGAAGATGGCTGGAACTCGCGCGACGCCGCGAAGGTCGCACTGGCCTACACGCTGGATACCAAATGGCGCAATCGCGCCGAGTTCGCCAATAATCGGACGGAAGCCCAAGCCTTCCTGGATCGGAAATGGAAGAAGGAACTCGACTACCGGCTCATCAAGGAGCTCTGGGCCCACGATGGCAACCGGATCGCCGTGCGTTATGCCTACGAGTGGCACGATGACGCGGGCAACTGGTTCCGCTCTTACGGCAACGAAAACTGGGAGTTCATGCCTGATGGACTGATGCATCGTCGCTATGCCTGCGTCAACGACATGCCGATCAAGGAATCGGAGCGGAAGTTCCACTGGCCTCTCGGCCGCCGGCCCGACGATCATCCGGGCTTGTCGGAACTGGGACTCTGAACGACCGCAAGACTAGTGAGCCGGAGCATCCAGTCCGAGCGGGATTGGCCTCCGCGCTCCATTGCGCCTTATACAGCCCGACTTTCGGGACGCAACGGGGGGGCTCAGCGCCGCGCTTTTCAAGTTGAGTGCAACCAACTCGACATGTCCGGCAGACTGGCGGAGCCCAGCACTTCCTCGCAGGCAATCGATAGCCCCAGCAAGCGCGCCTCTTGGCCCGCCGGCGCCAATAATTGCAACGCGGCGGGCAATCGTTCATCGTGCAGCCCGAGTGGCAGCGCGCTGGCGCAGAGATTAAAAACGTTTGCCGGTCGAGTGGGTCCAAAGCAACGACTTTCCATTGCCGCTTCCGCGTCGGCGGTGGGGAAATCGCCGGGATAGATCGGCGGAAAATTCTGTTTGACCGGTGCGATCCACGCGTCACAGCTTCTGAAAGTGGCTACAGTCTGTCGTCCAGAGAGTGACTTGAATCCAGCCGCGGCGTATCCAGCAGTCGTGCTTTCACATCGAGTAGCTCGTCTTCGGACACATCGAAACGCTCTATCCAGGCTTCGCCTTTCAGTCCAGTCAGCCGCGGTTCGCCGGCGGCACTTGCTGCCAGGTGTAGCCCGAACGCAGCACTGCGCAGCGGTTTGAGCGCTGCGTTAGGTAGCGCGTACTGCGGAGGCTTAGGGTCGATAGCCGTCGCAGCCAGGTCAGGTTCATTGCCAGCCTGAATGACGATGCCGGCGCCATAGTCATAGAAGGCAAACCAATCCGGAGGCAATTCCGAGCGCAACGTGTGCAAGCCGCCGGCCTGCGCCACCATGTCGCGATTGATTGCGGTCAGCCAAGACACCGTCTTGAGTGTGTTAGGTTTGAGCACCATGGCGGAGAACACTGGCGCCCCCACGTCAACGCTGCGGGCCTGCTCCGACGCGAAGGCTTCGGTGGGCTGGTTACTGTTCCATTCCGACGGGGACAGCACAAAACCAAAACCACCATGGCCATGCAGCGCTTGCAGCCGGCCTGCGAACTCGACGAACAAGGCTTGAAAGGCTTTGGGCTGCTCGACAATATCCACAAAGGGCACAGCAAACCGAAGCACGTCCAGACGGCCTGTTTTTTTGGCGGCCCACGCCGGTGCGGCGTTGACATAAAAGGAATAGGGACCGGCGTCCTCGCGCTTGGTACCGCTCGTGTATTGCAGGTCGAGCTTCTCGTCTTCGTCGAGCGTTTTGAAAAAATCGCGGATCTTCGGAGCTTTGGCGTAGGGCATGCACGGCGGGCCTGACGGGGCTCTCCACGCCACAGCCATGTGAGTGCATCGCCCACCTGCGCCAGGTAATCCTCAAAGCAGTGTGCGATTGCGTCCCGCTTGACCTGTGTATGGCCCCCCTCAAAATACAAGGTGCCTGTGATGGCGATGACCGCGCCCACATAGTCGTGACGGCTCTTGGGCATGAGCATCGCCCCGGGGAACTGCTGCGCCTGCGTGTTCTCGCGAAGTGCTGCGGCAAACGCCTCGCGGCTCATTTCGGGATGAAAGTCTGTCATAGGTCGTCTCAGGGTACTGCGGGGGCGGGCGCAGGGATTCCACCGGGCAAGGGGGGGCAGGCGGCCGCGCATATACATCCGCAGCAAAATGTAAAGCGCCTGGCTCGCCGGTACGGCGTACTTGTCTAGCTCTTCGGTCTTGCGTTCGCGCTCCTCCACCTGGTTGCAGTCGCATTCCGAAGATTCGAGCAGCACAGTTTTATCGAAACTGCCGGCGATTCTTATGTATGCCTCTAACTGACCATCGCCCAGGTCGTCGTTGGGGAATTTGATCTCCACCACCATGCGGATGTTGTCTTGCGTGGGCGAGCTCGTCGGGTCATTGACGATCACTACATCGGGACGCCGAACATAGCTGCGGTTCGGTTTCCACGTTGGCCCAGCCGCACGGCTGTAGGTTGGTTCAATGGTGCCCGAGCGCAGATAGCGTCGCACCGTGTTGCGCGATATGCCAAGTCGCTTGGCAATCTCTCGTAAAGAGACATGATCACGCAAGTGCCAACGGCGATTAATGCTGAGAAGAGCCACGTCGATCACTCCTGTCTCCTGCATGGGTACCGGGCAGGATAGTGTTCACGAGGTGGGTCAGAATTAAATGCAAATCAAACGTAAAAGTGGGTCAACTCTGCCTGCAAATCAACAGCCACAGCTCTCGCTGTCGGCTGGCGCTGCCAGCCATCAGTGACGACGCCAGCCATGCGCGCGGCGACCGCGCCTCCACAATGCGCAATCCCTTCATCTTGCTTGATGAACGGATTCCTTTGCGACAATCTTTCGTACGCCCGCCTAGAGCAACGGAGCGCGATGCCGATGTCAACGGCACACATGTGGAGAGCACATGGTTTAGAAGAAGCGGGGCGCATTAGCGCCCCTTTCGAACGCAATCAGCGATCTTGGACCAAGATAGCCCAAAAATAACCGACGTTACTACGCGACCGACTTTATTCCGCGCGACCGTCTTTATTTCCAGTTTTCAAAACCTCCGGCCGCGCCCGCCGGTTCACTCCACCGTCACGCTCTTGGCCAGGTTGCGCGGCTTGTCCACGTCGGTGCCGCGGGCGCAGGCCGTGTGATACGACAGCAGCTGCAGCGGCACCGTGTGCAGGATCGGCGACAGCTTGCCGTAGTGCTCCGGCATGCGGATCACGTGCATGCCTTCGGCGCTCTGGATCTTGCTGTCGGCATCGGCGAACACGTACAACTCGCCGCCGCGCGCGCGCACTTCCTGCATGTTGGACTTCAGCTTTTCCAGCAGCTCGTCCTTGGGCGCGATGGTGACCACGGGCATGTGCTCGGTCACCAGGGCCAGCGGGCCGTGCTTGAGTTCACCGGCCGGATAGGCCTCGGCGTGGATGTAGCTGATTTCCTTGAGCTTGAGCGCGCCTTCCAGCGCGATCGGGTAATGCATCCCGCGGCCCAGGAACAGCGCGTTTTCCTTCGAGGCGAAGCGGTCGGCCCAGGCCATGATCTGCGGTTCCAACGCCAGCACCGAGCCGATGGCCACGGGCAGGTGGCGCAGCGCCTTCAGGTGCTCGGCCTCTTGCTCGTCGGTCAGACGGCCGCGCACCTGCGCCAGCGCCAGCGTCAAGAGGAACAGCGCGGTCAGTTGCGTGGTGAAGGCCTTGGTCGAGGCCACGCCGATTTCGACGCCAGCGCGGGTGATGTACGACAGCTTGCACTCGCGCACCATGGCGCTGGTGGACACGTTGCAGATGGTCAGCGTGTTTTCCATGCCCAGCGAGCGGGCGTGTTTGAGCGCGGCCAGGGTGTCGGCGGTTTCGCCCGACTGCGAGATCGTGACGACCAGCGAACGCGGGTTCGGCACGCTGTCGCGGTAGCGGTATTCGCTGGCGATTTCGACGGCCACGGGGATCCTGGCGATCGATTCGATCCAATACTTGGCGGTCAGGCCGGCGTAATAGCTGGTGCCGCAGGCCAGGATCAGCAGTGAATCGATGTCCTTGAAGATCTTGTAGGCGTCGTCGCCAAACAGTTCGGGCGTGATGGCCTCGATGTCCTGCAGCGTGTCGCCGACGGCGCGCGGCTGCTCGAAGATCTCCTTCTGCATGTAGTGGCGGTACGGGCCGAGTTCGGCCGCGCCCGTATGCACGTGCACCGTGTGCACCTGGCGTTCCACGTTCTTGCCCTGGGCATCCACGATCCAGACGCGCGCCAGTTGCAGGTCGACGACGTCGCCGTCTTCCAGGTAGATGATCTGGTCGGTGGTGCCGGCCAGCGCCAGCGCATCCGAGGCCAGGAAGTTCTCGTTCTGGCCCACGCCCACGACCAGCGGCGAGCCCTGGCGTGCGCCGACCACGCGATGCGGCTCGTCGCGGCAGAACACGGCGATGGCGTAGGCGCCATGCAGGCGGCGCACGGCATTCTGCACGGCCTCGAACAGGTCGCCGGCGTACAGGTGATTGACCAGGTGCGCAATCACTTCGGTGTCGGTCTGGCTTTCGAACACGTAGCCCGCAGCCTGCAGCTCGGCGCGCAGTTCGTCGTGGTTCTCGATGATGCCGTTGTGCACCAGCGCGATGCGCGGTTCGTCGTTGCCCAGATGCGAGAAATGCGGATGGGCGTTGTGCGTGGCCGGCACGCCGTGAGTGGCCCAGCGGGTGTGGGCGATGCCGGTGAAGCCTTGCACTTTGTCCTGCGCGACCTGTTCGGCCAGCTCGGCGACGCGCTGGGTGCTGCGGGTGCGGCGCAGGTGGCCGTCCGCGTACACCGCCACGCCGCAGGAGTCATAGCCGCGGTATTCCAGGCGCTTGAGGCCTTCGACCAGGATGGGGGTGATGTCGCGCTGGGCGACGGCGCCAACAATGCCGCACATAGGAGGGGCTCCTGAAAGTTCGAGTACGGAACGCATTGTGCGCGCACCAACAAGAAATTTGATTTCTTTATCTGCTCATATTTGACAGTTTATTCGCTTACATATTTGTGATTAAATAATATTTCACCAAAAACCAACTAATGAATTAATAATGCAAAACCAGCCGATGGCCCTGCCGGATCTGGACGATCTGGACCTGCGCATCCTGGAACAATTGCAGGACGACAACTCGCTGACCAACCAGGAGCTGGCCGCGCGCGTGCACGCCTCGCCGCCAACCTGCCTGCGGCGGGTGCGGCGCCTGGTGGAAGAAGGGGTTATTGCGCGTCAGGTGGCCATCCTGGCAGCCGAGAAACTGGGTAGCGCGCTGACCGCCATCGTCGAGATCACGCTGGACGTGCAGGCAGCCGAAAGCCTGGACGCCTTCGAGCAGATCATGCTGGCCGAGCCCGCCGTGCTGCAGTGCTACCGCGTGTCGCCGGGGCCGGATTTCGTGGTGATCGCACAGGTCCGCGACATGCCGGCCTATCACGCGCTGGCGCACCGCGCCTTCACCGCGCACGCCAACGTGCGCAACGTGCGCACGTTCTTCTCGGTGCACCGCGCCAAGTTCGAGACCCGCATCGACCTGCGGGCGCCATAGCGCCGCGCCTCAGCGGGCCGCCAGCAACCGCTCGAACTGCGCCAAATAACGATTGCCCATCTTCTGCACGTCGTGCTCGTCGCGCACGTACTGATACGCGCGCTCGGTGATCTCCTGGCGGAACGCGGCATCGTCCAGGCAACGCGCCATGCCCTGCGCCATGGCATGGAAATCGGCCACCGCGCACAGCACGCCGCGCCCGTCGGCCAGGCTTTCCTTCAAGCCGCCGGCATCGGTGGACACCACCGGCACGCGTTGCAGGAAGGCGTCCAGCACGCTGCTGCCCAGCGCCTCCTCCTCGGAACTCATGACGAACACGTCCAGGATGCTGTAGAAATCCTCGACGCCCTTGCGAAAGCCCGCGAAGCGGTAGACGTCCTCGACGCCCAGCGCGCGCGCCTCGTCGCGCGCCTGCTGCTCGCGATCGCCGCCGGCGCCGAAGTGCAGGAAGACGAAATCGCGCCGCGTCCTGGCCAATTCGGCCACCGCGCGCACCAGCGTCACCGGATCCTTGTCGCGGATCAGCGCGGCCGACGTGGCCATGACTTTCTTGCCTTCCAGATCGAACTCGCGCACCAGCGCGGCGACGTTGTCCTGGTTGATCTGGTGCGGCTCGACCGCGCTGCGGATGATGACCGGGTCCAGCCCCAGGCGCCGCGGCTCGCTCGCGGCCATGTCGCTGATCGCCACGAACAGGTCGGTGTGGCGCCACTTGTAGCCGGTCTTCCATTCCTCGTTCGGCTTGACCACGAACGAGGTGCGGCGCGAGAACGCCACCGGGCGCCGGTGCAGCCACTTGGTCAGCACCGCCCAGGTGATGGTGTTGGCGGTCTGGGCGTGGATGATGTCATAGCCGCTGCCGGCGCGCGCCAGAAACGCCAGTTGCGCCGGCACGTTACGGACGGTGTGCGCCACGAAGCCCTCCTGGCGCACGCGTTCGGCCAGCGGTCCGCCTTCGCGGCACAGCACTTCGACCTGGTGGCCGGCATTGCGGAAGGCGCGCATGCAATACAGCGTCTGCCGTTCGCCGCCGCGCCAGCCCTTCTCGAAGTTGAGCTGCAGGATCTTCATGCGCGGCCGATGCCCGAGTACTCGAAGCCCTGGGCGCGCACATCGGCCGGCGTGTAGAGATTGCGGCCGTCGATGATCAGCGGCGTCTTGAGCAGGGCCTTGACGCGGTCGAAGTCGGGCGCGCGGAACACCTTCCACTCGGTGGCGATCAGCAGCGCGTCGGCGCCGTCGAGCGCGTCGTACATGTCGGTGGCGAAGCTCACGCCGGCCTTGCCATCGAGGACGCGGGCGGCCTCGTGCATGGCCACCGGATCGTAAGCGCGCACGGTGGCGCCACGGCGCGTCAGCTCGGCGATCACGGTCAGGCTGGGCGCCTCGCGCATGTCATCGGTGTTGGGCTTGAACGACAGGCCCCACAGCGCGATCCTGCGGCCGCGCAGGTCCTCGCCGTAGCGGGCCACCAGCTTTTCCGACAGGCGGAACTTCTGCGCGTGGTTGGCGGCCTCGGCCGCCTCGATGACGCGCATCGGCAGCGCATTCTCGGCGGCGGTGTTGACCAGCGCCTGCACGTCCTTGGGGAAACACGAGCCGCCATAGCCCGCGCCCGGATACAGGAAGTGATAGCCGATGCGCGGATCGGCGCCGATGCCGCGGCGCACCTGCTCGATGTCGGCGCCCAGCGCTTCGGCCAGGTTGGCCATCTCGTTCATGAACGAGATGCGGGTGGCCAGCATGGCATTGGCGGCGTACTTGGTCAGCTCGGCCGAGCGCACGTCCATCACCATCAGGCGATCGTGGGTGCGCTGGAACGGCTCGTAGATGCGGCGCATGACGCCGATGGTGTAGTCATCGTCGGCGCCGACGATGACGCGGTCCGGGCTCATGAAGTCGTTGATCGCCGCGCCTTCCTTCAGGAATTCCGGGTTGGAGGCGACACTGAACGGCACCTCGACGCCGCGCCTGGCCAATTCCTCGGCCACCGCGGCGCGCACCTTGTCGGCGGTGCCGACCGGCACGGTGGATTTGTCCACGATCAACTTGCGGCCGGTCATGTGACGGGCGATGTTGCGGGCCGCGGCCAGCACGTACTTCAGGTCGGCCGAACCGTCCTCGCCGGGCGGTGTGCCCACGGCGATGAACTGCACGTCGCCAAAGGCCACGCTCTGGGCCACGTCGTCGGTGAAATGCAGGCGGCCGGCCTGCACGTTGCGCCGCACCAGGTCTTCCAGGCCGGGCTCGTAGATGGGGATGCCACCCTGGCGCAGCAGGGCGATCTTGGCCGCGTCCACGTCCAGGCACATGACGTCGTTGCCCATATCGGCCAGGCACGCCCCCGACACCAACCCTACGTAACCGGTACCCACGACCGTGATCTTCATGCCTGAACGCCTTAAGAATAGGTAATCATCGCGCCGGGCCCATTCGCCGCAGCGCAGGCCGCCATTATAGAAGCCGGCCAACCGGCGGGCGGCCATGCCCGCGCGGCCGCCGCGGGCTGCCCTATGTCAGTGCGCCCGCAACGGACGTCACGGCCCCGAAGGCGCCCGCAGCTTGCTGAAGCGCACCGTATTCACGACCACCGCCAGCGCGGCGCAGATCGTGCCCAGCACCAGCGCCAGCCCGGGGCCATGCGCCAGACTGATGCTGAAGGCGATGGCCACCAGCGCGGTGCCGAAGCTCTGCCCGAAGACCCGCGTGGTGGCCTGCAGGCCACCCGCCGCGCCGCTGCGCGCGCGTGGCGCGGCCGACAGCATGGCGCGGTTGTTCGGCGTCTGGAAGAAACCGAAGCCCACCCCGGCCACGAACATGCCGGCCATGATCGACACGTTGCCCACCGTGGCCGGCAGCGCCGCCAGCCACAACATGCCGGCTACCATGGTGGCCGCGCCGATCCCGCTCAGGGTGGCGGCCGAATAGCGATCCGACAGGCGGCCGGCCAGTGGCGCGATCAGCGCCGTGCCCACCGGCCACGCGCCCATCAGCATGCCCACTTCGAGGTACGGCCGGCCCAGCACCTGCTGGAAATAGAACGGCAGCGAAACATACGAAGCCATCTGGGCCGCGAAGGTGCAGGCGGAGGCGCCCACCGCGAATGCCAACGGCCGGATGCGCAACAGGTCCACCGGCACCAGGGGCGCGGGCTGGCGGCTGGCGCGGCGCACCAGCACCAGGCCGGCCACGGCGGCGATTGCCACCAGGCCGATCCCGCGCAGCAGGTCCTCGCCCATCATGTCGACACCGGAAATGAACACCCCCAGCGTCACCATGCACAGCAATGCGCTGACCCAGTCCAGCCGCACGTCGTTGCGCGGCACTTCCGGCAAGTGGCGCAGGCCGAACATGGCCAGCACGCAGATCGGCAGATTGACCGCGAAGATCCAGGGCCACGGCGCCACCGACAGGATCGCCGAACCGATGGTCGGCCCCAGCACCGACATCACCGCCACGGTGGTAGCGTTGATGCTGATGCCGCGCCCCAGCATCTGGAGCGGATAGATATTGCGCACCAGCCCGCCGAACAGGCACATCAGCGTGGCCGCGCCCACCCCCTGGAACACGCGCGCCAACGTCAACTGCAGCAGTGTGCCGGCCAGGGCGCAACCCAGCGAAGCCAGCGTAAACAGCACCAACCCGAAAGTGAACATGCGCCGGAAGCCGATGCGCTCAGCCAGCGCCGACAAGGGCAGCAACATCATCACCACCGCCAGGTTGTAGGCGTTGACCACCCACACCGCCTGTGCCGGCGAGGCGTTCAGGTCGGTGGCGATGGTCGGCAGGGCGACGTTGGCGATGGTGGTGTCCAGCACCGACAGGCTGATGCCGGTCATGACGGTCGCCGCCGCCCAGTAGCGGCGCGGTACCGGCAGGCCGTCCGGGACGGCGGACCTGGCGCCGCCGGACGGCGCCTGTGACGCCGGCGGCGTCACGACTTCTTGACCGGCCGTTGCCAACCGTCGACTGTGACCTGTTTGCCGCGCGACACCGTCAGCTTGTCGGCCGGCGCATCGCGGGTCAGGGTGGTGCCGGCGCCCAGGGTCGCGCCGCGGCCCACGCGCACCGGGGCCACCAGTTGCGTATCCGATCCGATGAAGACGTCATCCTCGACGACGGTACGGTGCTTGTTGACGCCGTCGTAGTTGCAGGTGATGGTGCCCGCGCCCACGTTCACGCGCGCGCCGATATCGGCGTCGCCGATGTAGGCCAGGTGGTTGGCCTTGCTGTCGGCGCCCAGCACGCTTTTCTTGATCTCGACGAAGTTGCCGACATGGGTGCGGTCGCCCAGCTCGGCGCCGGGACGAAGGCGGGCGTACGGACCAATGCGCGCGTCAGCGCCAACCCTGGCCTGCTGCAGATGGCTGAATGCCTCGATCTGCGTACCCCCGCCGACGTTCACGTCGCGCAGCACGCAATGCGGACCGACGCGCACGCCGTCGGCCAGCGTCACCTGGCCCTCGAACACGCAACCCACGTCAATGAACACATCGCGGCCGCAAGTCAGCGTGCCCCGCACGTCGAAACGCGCCGGATCGGCCAGCGTCACGCCGGCTTCGAGTTGGCGGCGCGCCTGCTCGCCTTGCCAGCGGCGCTCCAGTTCGGCCTGCTGCACGCGGCTGTTCACGCCCAGCGTCTCCCAGGATGCGCCCGGCTGGGCCGCGCCCACCGGCACGCCATCGGCCACGGCCAGCCCGACCACGTCGGTCAGGTAGTACTCGCCCTGGGCGTTGTTGTTATCGATGCGCGAGAGCCAGTCCTTGAGCTGCGCGGTCGGCGCGGCCAGGATGCCGGTGTTCACTTCCTTGAGGGCGCGCTCGGCCTCGGAGGCGTCCTTGTGCTCGACGATGCGGCAGACATTGCCGGCGCCATCGCGCACGATGCGGCCATAGCCGGTGGAGTCGGCCAATACTTCGGTCAGCACGGCGGCGCCGGCGCCACGCGCCTGCAACAGGCGACGCAGCGTCTCGGGCTGCACCAGCGGCACGTCGCCATACAACACCAGGGTCACGTCGTCCTTGCCATCGCCTTCGCGCAACAGCGGCACGGCCTGCTGCACCGCGTGGCCGGTGCCCTGCTGCGGCTGCTGCAGCGCGAACTGCAGGTCGTCCTGGCCCGCGAAGGCCTGCTTGACGCGGTCGGCGCCATGGCCAACCACGACGATGATGCGTGCCGGTTCGAGCTGGCGGGCGCTGTCCAGCACGTGGGCCAGCATCGGTTTGCCAGCCAGGGTGTGCAGCACCTTGGGCAGGTCGGACTGCATGCGCTTGCCGAGTCCGGCGGCGAGAATCACTACATTGAGCATAGGTTCCGGTATCGAAAATGCCCGGCGCCGCGTGCCGCGGGCCGGGCCTGGATTGAAAAAATCAGGGCTTGCCGTCGGCAGGCCCGCTGTTTCTGGCGGCCGCCTTGGCGGCCGGTTTACGCGCGGTCTTGCGGGCGGCGGACTTGGCCGCCGTCCTGGTGGCCTTGGCCGCCGGCGCGGCCGCGGCCTGAGGGCCTGCCGGCCTGGACTTGGGCTGGCCCGCGTCCGCCTGGCCGCCAGGCATCGACGCGGCCGTGGCCGCGGCGATCTGGCTGAACTGCTGTTGCAACAGGTCCCACCAGGCCTTGGAGGCCGATTGCGCCGCCGCGCCCATCTGCTCGCTCATGCCCGGCTGGGGCGCGTGGCCTTCGCCACCGCCGGCCGGCGCCTCCTTGGCATCGGCCGCTCCGGCGGCTGCTTCAGGGGAGGCCTTGGACGGCGCGGGCTTGGCGGCCGGCGCCGGCTTCAGGCCCAGCACCACTTCCAGCGGCGATGCGGCGCCGCTTTCGCGCACCGCGCCCAGGTCCAGATTGGCGGCCGAGTCGACAAAGGCCCGCAAGGTGCTGATGGTGGAACGCTGCACTTCCATGCCCTGGATCGTGCTGGACAGCATCGACAGGTTCATGCGCAGCCAGTTCTCCACCGAGCGCAGCTCGGCGATGCGTCGATCCAGGTCTTCCAGGTTCATGGGCGGCGCCATCGGCAGGCTGCTCGCCAGCCCGCCCGGCCCGGTCAGGCCGGCCCAGGCCTGGCGCATCATTTCCATGCTGGCCAGCAACGGGTTGCCCGACAGGTCGGAATTCTGGCCCATGCCGGGCAGGACGAACGGGTTGCTGTGTTGGTCGCTCATTCCGGTCTTCCCATAGATCAAGAAACGCTGCCGGCCGGCACGGTCATCCCGGCAGCAGCTGGTTGTTCTCCACGCGCACGTGGTCGCCGGACGCGAAAGCGAACGGCTGCGCGCTGCGGAACTGGCGCGTGCTGCCGTCGTTCATGCGGACCGTGAGCTCATAGTGCGTCACCGTTTGTTGCTGCCTGATATTACGCTCAACTTCACGGCCTGCCAAAGCGCCGCCCACCGCGCCCAGCACCGTCAGCGCGGTCTTGCCGCTACCGCCGCCGAACTGGTTGCCCACCACCCCGCCAGCGACGCCGCCGGCGATGGTGCCGACCAGGTGGTCGCTATTGTCCTTGACTGGCACCTGCACCTGGCGAATGGTTTCCACCACGCCGCAGGTACGGCAGGCCTGCGCGGCCGGCGCGGGTGCTGGCCGGCCTTGCGCCTGGGCCTGGGCCGCCGGTGGTCGCGTGGCCGGTGCCTGCGGCCGGCCAGCGGCGCCAGGCGGGACCGGCGCCAGGTTGGCGCCCTCCGGGCCAGCCTGCGCCAGCGCCGGATCGTCGGCATGGGGCGTGGCTGACGGCGTCGGCAGCCAGCCCATCACGGCGGCCACGCCGACCGAACACATGACGATCACCGCAATGGCGGCGGCCGCGACCAGCGGATGCAGGCCGCGGCGGGAGGATGATTCGGCAGGGGCGGGATAATTCATGACGGTGCTCCATCGTTACTAACCGGCTGTGGTATAGCACCCTGACGCGGTTTCGGCATGTTGCGATGGTGACGCTTCATTGCCGCATCAATGCGATTGGACAGCTCCCGGCATTCGTGGACAATAGGCTCATGAATGCCATCACCTTGCCTCAGATCGAAGCGGCCATCAACTATTGGCGTAACCTCTCGCCCTCGACCGGCGACGAATCCCGCCTGTGTCCCGAAGCGGCCGCGCTGGCCGCCCCCTATGCGCTGATGATCATGTCGCACCGCCGCGAAGTGCCCGAGGCGGAACTCGCCGACCCGGCGCGCGACGCGCTGGCCCGCTGGCGCGCGGCCGGCGGTGAATGACGCCGCCCCCTTGAACACGCGTCGCCGACCAGTCGCGGCGTCCGTCCGCGCCAGCCGGCCCGGGGCGGGCCCGCGAAGGTCGCGGTCTCAGCCCTTGAGCAGGGCCTGGATGTCGTGCACCAGGGCATCCACCCCGATGTTGTTGTTGGCCAGCACCCGCGATTCGCCCTTGCCGTCGAGCAGGTAGAACGCCGCGGTGTGATCCATGGTGTAGTTGCCGTCCTTGGTCGGCGCCTTGGCGTAATAAGCCTTGAACGCGGCCGCTGCCTTCTTCACCTGGTCCGGCGTGCCGGTCAAACCCAGAAAACGCGGGTCGAATGCGGTTACGTATTGCTTGAGCACTTCCGCCGTGTCGCGCTCGGGATCCACCGTGATCAGCAGCACCTGGACGCGCTCGGCGTCCGGCCCCAACTTCTTCATGACCTCGGTCAGTTCGGCCAGAGAGGTCGGGCAGACATCGGGACACTGCGTGAAGCCGAAGAACACCACCACCACCTTGCCGGCGAAGTCCTGCAGCGTGCGCGCCTTGCCGTTGTAGTCCGACAGTTCGAGACCACGTCCGAGTTGCGTGCCGCTGATGTCGCTGCCTTTGAACTGGGGCGCGTTGTCGCCGCAGGCGGCCAGCGCGGCGGTGAATACGGCGGCCGTGGCCAGGCGCAGGGCCAGGCGCCGGCTGGCGGAAAATACGGACATCGACTCTCTCCAGGGGGTCAGATCAGCGCGACCCAGTGGTCCACCAGCAGGGCGCCGAACAGCAGCGCCAGGTAGAGGATGGAAAAACGGAACATGCTGCGCGCCAGCTCGTCGCTGTAGTTGCGGTACAGCCGCCAGGCGTACGACACGAACATGCCGCCCAGCACCAGCGCCGCCGCCAGGTACAACGCGCCGCTCATGCGGATCGCGGTGGGCAGCAGCGTGGTGGCGACCAGCGCGATGCTGTAGAGCAGGATCTGCAGGCGGGTGAACTGCTGGCCATGCGTGACCGGCAGCATCGGCAGGCCGGCCTTGACGTAGTCATGGTTGCGATACAGGGCCAGCGCCCAGAAATGCGGCGGCGTCCAGATGAAGATGATCAGTACCAGCAGCCAGGCCTCGGCCGGCACCGAATCGGCCACCGCCGCCCAGCCCAGCGCCGGCGGCATCGCACCCGACAGGCCGCCGATGACGATGTTCTGCGGCGTGCGCGGCTTCAGGATGATGGTGTAGATGACGGCGTAGCCGACGAAGGTGGCGAAGGTCAGCCACATGGTCAGCGGGTTGACCAGCGTGTAAAGCACGAACATGCCGGCCCCGCCCAACAGGCCCGACAGGCTCAGCACCTGGAACGCGGAAATGGTGCCGCGCGCAGTGGCGCGCCGCGCCGTGCGCAGCATGCGGGCGTCGACTTCCTGTTCGATCAGGCAGTTGATGGCGAAGGCGGCGGCCGCCAGCAGCCAGATGCCGAGCGTGCCGAACAGCACGCGGCGCATGTCCGGCACCCCCGGCACGGCCAGGAACATGCCGATCACCGCGCAGAACACCGCCAATTGGGTGACGCGCGGCTTGGTGAGAACGAAATACTGGCGGAGCAATCCGGGTTGGGGAGCGGCAAGACTGGTCATCATGCACCCTATTTTAAACGCGCACCGAATTGGGGCCGCAGCCCCGGGCCGGCGCCCCGCCCGCGGTGGACAGGCGCACCATCAGGACCACCGCGGCCAGCGTCAGGCCGGCGGCCCCACCATTGTGCAACACCGCGATCAACAAAGGCCACTGGAAGAAGATGGTCGTCAGCCCGGTCAGCAACTGCGCCCCCAGCAACGCCAACATCAGCGTGGCCGGGCCGCGCAGGCCGCGGTCGGCGCGCAGGCGCCAGGCCAGCACGCCCAGGTAGGCGAACACGACGAAGGCGAAATTGCGGTGCACCCAGTGGATGGCCGTCAGCGCCGGCTGCGAGATCATCTCGCCGGACGGCAGCTCGCCCAGCCCGCGGATGATCGAATAGCCGCCATGGAAATCCATGTCAGGCACCCATTTGCCATGGCACATGGGGAAATCCATGCAGGCCAGGGCCGCGTAGTTGGTGCTGACCCAGCCGCCCAGCGTCACCTGGATCAGCAGCAGCACGAAGCCGCCGATCACCCACGGTTTGAAGCGCCGCGCCGCGGCGGCCACGGCATGGTGTGGCCGCTCGCGCGCCGACAGCCAGGTCATCAGCGCCAGCACCGACAGGCCGAACACCAGGTGCGCCGTGACCACGGCGGGCATCAGCTTGTGCGTCACGGTCCAGGCGCCGAACGCACCCTGCACGCACACCGCCACCAGCGCCGCCACCGCCAGGGCCGGCGAACGGCCCAACTCGCGGCGGTAGCGCCAGGCCATGTAGACGATGCCGATGATCAGCATGCCCAGGATAGAGCCGACATAGCGATGGATCATCTCGATCCAGGCCTTGGACAGCGTCACCGGGCCGAACGGCATGGCCTGCGAAGCCTGGTGGATGTCGCCCATCGCTCCCAACGGCGTGACGCTGCCGTAGCAGCCGGGCCAGTCCGGGCACCCCAGGCCCGAGTCGGTCAGGCGCACGAAGGCGCCGAACATGATCAGGTCCAGCGTCAGGAACCAGGTGAAGAAGACGAGTTTGCGATACCGCGCTTTGATGCGTTCCATGGAAATCAACTAAATACCGATTCAACCGATGCGCGAGTTATAGACCAGCTTGCTGATGTCCTTGCGCACCTTCACGCCGTCGGCGTCGGCGGGATACTGCATCATCAGGTTGCCCAGGGGATCGATCACCCAGATCGGCTGCGCCAGGCCGGGCTGGCCGGCCGCGGCGTCGCGCGCCAGCAGGAAGCGCGCCAATTGGTCCGGATCGGCGCGCAGCATGATCGTGCCCTGGTAAGCCTGCAGCACCTTGTCCGGCACCGGGCCGTCGTCAGTGATGAACCAGACCCGTGCCAGGCGGTCGACGTTCTTGCCCTGGCTGGCGTGGGTGTTGCGGGTGATGTAGAGCTTGCGGGCGCAGCTTTCCGGGCAGGCCGCGCCGTCGGCCGCGACCAGCAGCCATTTGCCCTTCAGGCTTTGCAGGTCGAACGGCTTGCCGTCCAGCGTGGTCAACTTGAGCGCCTCGGGCGCGGGCATCGGCCGCTGCGGTTCGACCAGTTGGCCGTAGTTGCTGGCGTCCGCCGGCCACCATTGCGGGTTCATGTAGACCACGAAGGCCGCCACGATCGGCGCCAGCGTGCACAGGAACACCAGCACCATCGGCGTCAGCGAACGCCGGGCGGGTTGGGAAGCAGTCATGTCGCGAGCCACCTGGGTCATGGATTCTGTTGTCGGAAAAGGCGGTCAGGCCGCCGGGTCGTTGGCCGCGCGTTGGCGCATGCGCTTGATGGCGCCCCCCAGCACCACCAGCCACGCGATGGCGGCAAACAAGGCGAAGGAAAACCATTCCACGGCATAGACGGTGTTCTGCTGGAAATTCACCGATGGTTGCGGCCAGTCATGCACCAGGCCGTCGTCCTCGCCAGTGCCGAACTGGCTCATGACGGCGGGCAGCAGCGTCAGGCCAGTGACTTTCGCGTAGGCGTCCAGCGGCAGGTTCTGCACCTGCGGCACGGCGCCGCCGGCGGCCGGCAGCCTGGCCGGCAGGCTGGAAGCGTCCTGGCCGCCCAGCGACCACAGCTCGAACATGCGCGGCACGCGCGGCGACAGCTCGCCCTTGATGGTCTGCACGCCCTCGGGCGTGGCCGGCAGCACCGGCGCGCCCTGGCCCTGCATCACCCGCGGCAACCAGCCGCGCAGCACCAGCACCGCGCTGCGGCTGCCGGCGTCCAGCAGTAGCGGCGTGGCCAGCCAATAGCCCGGTTTGCCGTCGTGGTTGCGGTTGTCCAGCAGTACACTGAATTCGGGCAGCCAGGTGCCGCTGGCCTGCGCCACGCGCCACGGCTTCATGTCGGCCGGGTCGGTCGACGGCGCCAGCACCAGCGGCGCTTGCTTGCGGCCGGCCTCGATAGCCGCCAGAATGTCGCGTCGCTCGTCGGCCCGCCGCAGTTGCCATTGGCCCAGCGAGGCCAGGATCACCACGGCGATCCCCAGCAGGAGCAAGGCGGCTACCGTGTAGCGGGTTGAATGCGGTCGGGCCATTTGTCTTGAATCAATCGATTTTGTCCGGAGACCATCATGCGCGTTTTCGTCGTACTGGCCTTCATCGGTATCCTGGCCAGTCTGGCATCCGCCCTGGTCTACCTGATGCGGGACAAAGGCAGCACCAACCGCACGGTCAATGCGCTGACGGTGCGCATCGGGCTGTCAGTGGCGCTGTTCCTGTTCGTGCTGTTCGCCCATTACATGGGCTGGATCGAAAGCACCGGTTTTAGATAGGCCAGCGCGCCACCGGTTCCCCAGAACGGCCCGCGCGCTCCAGCCGTATTGGAACACGGACCGCCATCGAGCGAAGGGCGAGACCCGCGGCACCGGTTTCCCGGCGGCCCGCCAGCCTCGCCCCGTCCAACCACCTGGCCCGGCGCGGCCGGGCCAGGTTCTCAGAACCAGTAGACGAACAGATACAGGCCCAGCCACACCACGTCGACGAAGTGCCAGTACCAGGCGGCCCCCTCGAAGCCGAAGTGATGGTCGGGCCGGAAATGGCCGCGCATCAGGCGGATCAGGATGACCGTCAGCATGGTCGCGCCCAGGATCACGTGGAAGCCGTGAAAGCCCGTCAGCATGTAGAACAGCGAACCATAGGCGCCCGAATTGAACTTCAGGTTCAGCTCGGTGTACGCATGGTGGTATTCGGCGGCCTGGCAGGCCACGAAGATGAAACCCAGGATGACCGTGGCGGCCAGCCAGAACATGGTCTTGCCGCGATGGTTCTCGCGCAGCGCGTGATGGGCGATGGTCAGCGTCACGCCCGAACTCAGCAGCAGCGCGGTGTTGATGGTCGGCAGCCAGAAGGGGCCCACGGTCTGGAAGTGCTCGACCACACCGGCCGGACCGAAGTTGGGCCACACCGCCTGGAAGTCGGGCCACAGCATCAGGCGGTGGTCCATGTCGCCCAGCCACGGCGTGGTGATGGTGCGCACGTACCAGAGGGCGCCGAAGAACGCCGCGAAGAACATCACTTCCGAGAAGATGAACCAGCTCATGCCCCAACGGTACGAACCGTCGATGCGCTTGCTGTTCATGCCGGCCTCGGATTCCTGGATGGCGTCGCCGAACCAGTAGTACAGCACCACGATCAGCGCGATGAAGCCGACCAGCACCGACCACTTGGCCCAGCTCACGCCGTTGACCCAGCCGGCGGCGCCCAGGCCCATGAGCAGCAGCGCCACCGCCGTGCGCACGGGGTGTCCCGAATCGGCGGGCACGTAGTAATAGGGTGCCTCTTTACCTTGAACCGAGTGGCTTGCACTCATGGCTTTCTCCCTGGTACTGATTTATAGAATTAAGTGATTCAAGTCAGGCTGGATACCGCCCAACGCACAATTAACACCAGCACGGTCACGAAGATCGCCGCCGCCAACAATCCCGCCACGATCACGTGCACGGGATTGAGCCTGGCGCTGTCCTCGCGGTAGCCCGCGCCCTTGCGGACGCCGAAAAATCCCCACGCCACCGCCTTCATCGTCTGGAAGAAGCTCAGCTTGCGCTGGGCGGATTCACGCAGGTCGTCGCTCATCTCGTGGCCCGCTAGCCGCCGATGGCCTTGCCCGCCAGCAGCGCCGAACCGCGGAACACGGTCCAGGCAAACACGGCGATGACAAATACCAGCAGGACCAGTCCTGCGATCTTGTTGCGTCGGCGCTGCTCGGGTGTCATGGCCATGCTGCCTGTTGCGGGTTTCGGAGTGGCGCTCACTTGACTTCGGGCGGCGTCTCGAAGGTGTGGAACGGCGCGGGCGACGGCACCGTCCATTCCAGCCCTTCGGCGCCTTCCCACGGCTTTGCCGTGGCCTTCTCGCCCTTGCCCATGTAGCAACGCAGCACCGCCCACAGGAAGATCAATTGCGACAGGCCAAACCAGAAGGCGCCGATGGTGGCGATCTGGTGGAAGGTGGTGAACTGCGCGGCGTAGTCGGCGTAGCGGCGCGGCATGCCGGCCAGGCCCAGGAAGTGCATCGGGAAGAAGGTCACGTTGAACGAGATCAGCGTCGACCAGAAATGCAGCTTGCCCAGCTTTTCGCTGTACATGCGGCCGGTCCACTTGGGCAGCCAGTAGTAGGTGCCGGCGAACAGCGCGAACAGCGAGCCGGCCACCAGCACGTAGTGGAAGTGGGCCACCACGTAATAGGTGTCATGCACCTGGATGTCGATCGGCGCCACCGACAGGATCAGGCCGGTGAAGCCGCCCATGGTGAACACGAAGATGAAGCCGATCGAGAACAGCATCGGCGTCTCGAAGGTCATCGAGCCGCGCCACATGGTGGCGACCCAGTTGAACACCTTCACCCCGGTCGGGATGGAGATGAGCATGGTGGCGTACATGAAGTACAACTGGCCGGTCACCGGCATGCCCGTCGTGAACATGTGGTGGGCCCAGACGATGAACGACAGCACGGCGATCGAGGCGGTGGCATACACCATCGAGGCGTAGCCGAACAGCTTCTTGCGGGCGAACGCGGGCACGATGGCCGACACGATGCCGAACGCCGGCAGGATCATGATGTAGACCTCGGGGTGCCCGAAGAACCAGAACACGTGCTGGTACAGCACCGGGTCGCCGCCGGCGGCGGCGTTGAAGAAGCCGGTCCCGAAGTGGCGGTCGGTCAGCACCATGGTAATGGCGGCGGCCAGCACCGGCATCACGGCCAGCAGCAGGAACGCGGTGATCAGCCAGGTCCAGCAGAACAGCGGCATCTTCATCAGCGTCATGCCGGGCGCGCGCATGTTCAGCACGGTCACGATGATGTTGATGGCGCCCATGATCGAGGACGCGCCCATGATGTGCATGGCGAAGATGGCCAGGTCCATGCCCGGGCCCATCTGCAGCGACAGCGGCGCGTACAGCGTCCAGCCGGCGGCGGTGGCGCCGCCCGGCACGAAGAACGAGGCCGTCAGCATGATCGCAGCCACCGGCAGCAGCCAGAAGCTGAAGTTGTTCATGCGGGCGAAGGCCATGTCGGACGCGCCGATCTGCATCGGGATCATCCAGTTCGCGAAGCCCACGAACGCCGGCATGATGGCGCCGAACACCATGATCAGCCCGTGCATGGTGGTGAACTGGTTGAACAGTTCGGGGCGGAAGAACTGCAGGCCCGGCTCGAACAGCTCGGTACGCAGCAGCAGCGCCAGCGTGCCGCCTTCGAGCAGCATGACGAACGAGAAGATGAGATACATCGTCCCGATGTCTTTGTGGTTGGTGGCGAAAAGCCAGCGGCGCCAGCCTGTGGGCATGGCGTGGTGGTGGTCATCGTGACCGTGGCCGTGGCCCGGCGACACGTGGTCTACAGTGACGCTGCTCATGATGGACTCCTTCCTGCTGAGTGCCGGCCCCGATCCACGGAACCGGCAGGGTATCTCTGACTAAACGGAACCAGCTCTGCGTTGGGAAACGGGCGCGATCAACGCGCGGCCGCCACTTCCTTCGGCATCACTGTCGGGTCCTGCCCCTTGCCGGCGTTGCTCCAGGCATGGCGCGTATAGCTGATGACCGCGGCGATCTCGACATCATTGAGCTGGGGACCGAACGCCGCCATCGCGGTGCCAGGCTTGCCCTTCAGCACGGTGTTGATCTGGACGGCTTTCGGGCCCAGCACAACCTTGTCTCCATCGAGGGCGGGGAAGCTGCCCGGGATGCCCTTGCCGTTGGCCTGGTGACAGGCCACGCAATTGGCGGCGAAGACCTTCTCGCCACGGGCAACCAGCTCGGCTTCCGTCCACTCTTTATTGGGATCGTCGGCGTTTGCCGCCATCTTCTTCTTTTGGTCCTCAACCCACTTATCGTAGTCCGCTTGCGCCAGGACTTCCACGACGATGGGCATGAAGGCGTGGTCCTTGCCGCACAGTTCGGCGCACTGGCCACGGTAGATACCGGGCTTTTCGGCGCGGAACCAGGCGTCGCGCAGGAAACCGGGGATGGCGTCCTGCTTGACGCCGAAGTCGGGGATCATCCACGAGTGGATGACGTCGGCGGCGGTCAGGACGACGCGTACCTTCTTGTCCACGGGCACCACCATGTGGTTGTCCGTTTCCATCAGGTAGAACTCGCCCTTCGGTTCGCGGCCCTCGATCTGGGCCCGCGGCGTCGACAGGGTGGCGAGGAACTTGACGCCGGCGGCGGGGCCATCGAGATACTCGTAGCCCCACTTCCACTGGTAGCCGGTGACCTTGATGGTCAGGTCGGCGCTGGAAGTGTCTTTCATGGCGACGACCGTCTTGGTGGCCGGCAGCGCCATGGCGATGACGATGATGAAGGGGATGACCGTCCAGGCCACTTCCACGCCGAGGTGTTCGTGGAAGGTCGCGGCCTTGTGCCCGCGGGATTTCCGGTGCGCCCAGATGGAGTAGAACATCACTCCGAAGACGCCCACGAAGATCACGATACAGATCGTGAGCAGTAGCCAGTGCAACCACATGACATCGCGCGTGATCTGCGTGACGCCTTCATGCAGGTTCAGCTGATTGACCTTCGGGCCGCCGGGCATGTCCTGCACCTGAGCGATGGCCGTGCTGCCAATCAGCAGCGCACAAGCGCCCAGTATCCCTCTCCACTTCTTCATGCTTACCTCGAAACACGGCGCGAGGGCCCTTGTCGCCTGTTGGCACGGATGTCACTGCAACAGGACTACGCGCAATTATTAGATGGCAGGGTTAGGCAGGGGGAGATAGAGCGGCCCCCGCGTTCCCACTCGAAATCACAAAGAAACTGGCGGATTATAGCGGACGCGCAAATGGATGTAAGTTTGTGCTCTTGAATTCATACCGCCCGCCCCCATTTGCGCGCATCCGTTGCGTACCAGGGTAAACAGGGGTGGCATAAAATCGCGGACAGTCTTATTAACGGCGCCTCACAATGCCCAAACTGTCCGATCTGTATGCCGCGCTGGGCGCGCGCGCCCAGGAACCCGCCCCCGTGGGTGCGCACCCGCTATACATAGCTGGGCGGCGTTGCGGCTGGGCCACGCACGCGGCCTGCGACGCATTGCAAGGCGCCGCCCACATCCAGGCCGACGCCGACGCGCTGCGCATCGGTGCGGCCCTGGCCCCCGGCGCGGCGCTCGATGCCGTGCTGGAACAAGCCGCGCAACTGTTGCGCCAGGCCAACTGCCTGCGCGGCTGGCGCGATGAACTGCTGGACGTCCTGGACGGCGACAGCGCGCTTGGCGTCATCGAACGCGCCGCGGTGCGGCCATTGGGCCTGCTGACCAAGGCCGTGCACTTGAACGCCTGGACGCCGGACGGCCGCATCTGGATCGCCCGCCGCGCGCTCAGCAAATCCACCGACCCCGGCATGTGGGACACCCTGGTCGGCGGACTGGCTGGCAGTGGCGAGTCACAGGAAGCCGCGCTGGTGCGCGAATGCGGCGAGGAGGCCGGCCTGGACGCGCCCGATCTGGCGCAGCGCACGCCGCTGCGCACCATTCTGCGCATCCACCGCCGCCTGCCGGAGGGCTATCAGGTCGAAGACGTGCTCACCAGTACCTGTGTACTGGCGGCCGACGCCCGCCCCGCCAACCGAGATGGCGAAGTCATGGAAATCGCCGCAGCCGATGTCGACACGGTGGTGCGCCGCGTGGCCGACGGTGAATTCACGCTGGAGGCGGCCCTGGTGATCCTCGAAGACATCATGCGGCGCCGCGCGGCCGGCGAGATCTGAGCCGGCGCGCAGCCCCCCTCAGGCGCTGGCGCCCCCGGGCGCGGCGCCCGTATCCCGTGTTTCGGGCGGGAGAACCCCGGGCTGGCGTGTCTCGACCTGTTGCGGCGAGCCCGGCGGGCTTTCGGTCGGCCGCGTCTCGACCTGCCGCGGCATGGCGGAATGCGTTTCGACCTGCCGCGGCGCGCCCGGGTCCGCTGCCCGCAGCGCCTGCACCGCGCGCGTATCCAGCTCGCTGTCGGCGGCCACCCCCGCGGCCTCGGCCGCTTCCGCCGCCTGCGCCGGCGAGGGCACCGGCGCCTGGACGGGCGCCTGCGCCGCATTGGCCTGCGAGAACTGCTTCCAGACCTCGATGGCGCGCAAGCGCTGCTTGGCCACCACCTGGATGCGCTCGCGCAGGTGCTCGTCGCGCGCCAGCAGGGCGTGGAAGTCGCGCGACGACAGCATCAGCAGCTTGCTGTAGCCCAGGGATGTCACCTCGGGCGCGATCTGTTGCTCGCCCAGCAGGCCGAGTTCGCCGAAGAACTCGCCGCTGCCCAGCTCGATCATGGTGTTGTCCGGCAGGTGCACCGCCACCGCGCCCGACGCCACGAAGCACATTTCCTCGCCATGCCGGCCCTTGGTCAGCACCCGCTGGTCCGGCAGCGACAGGCGCGGCTTGAGCAGCTTGCTGATGGCGCGCAGTGAATCGGCCGACAGTCCCTCGAACAGCGGCACGCGCTTGATCAGCTCGGCCGCGCTCATTTCGATGTCCAGCGGCGGATGGGTGTCGATGTGGGCCCAGCGGCTCTTCAACTGCGCCATCAGGTCGGCGTAGACCTCGCCGCTGATCAGGAACTGCTCCAGCATGTCGCGGTAGCGGATCCGTTCCAGCTCGCGCGCCACCCGGCCCAGATAGCTTTCCTGCAACCACTGCGCGTACGACGGATACTGCAGGTTCAGCGCCTGCATGGCGTTCTCGATCAGGTCCAGCCGGCGCTGGTGCAGCGTCACGATACGCTGCGTGGCGGTCTCGCCCAGCAACGGTGAAATCTGCTCGCGCGCGAACACGATCAGGCGCTGCGCCACCGATCGCTTGCTCATCAGGTTAGCGAAGCGCTGGCCCAGCTCGCGCGCCAGCCAGCCCTGGAAGCCGAACAGGTAGTGCAGCCGCAAAGCCAGCCTGAACCCGGTGGAATAGCGCACATCGGCCACGATGGCGCGCTCGAAGCCCGGCACCCCGCCCATGCGGATCGCATCCTCCAGCCGTTCTGCCCGCGCCAGCAGCGTTTCCGCCATGCGCCAGTCGACGATCTGCGCCTTGAGGATGTCGAAGAACATTTCCTCCTCGCGCTGCGCCACGATCGCCAGCCCCACGGACACGCGCTGCTCGTCGCTCATCTGGCTGACCTGGCCGTCGTGCACGCTGGTCAGGCTGGCATCGAACACGGCGCGGATGCGGTCACGCACTTCGGTGCCGATATGCTCGGTCTTGGCCACCTCGTCGGTCTTGCCCTGCAGGTCTTCCAGCGCCACCGCCAGCGCCTGGTTGCGGATGGTGCGTTCAACCGGCGACAACTGGTTCAACCCCAGCATGCGGATCAGCGGCCGCAGGCTGATGCCGTTGACGAACAGGGTCAGCAGCACGAAGCCGGTGGTGGCCACGGCGATGAACTGGCGCGCCTCTTCGGGCACGCCGGTCTGCTCGGTCACGGCCAGCGCCAGCGCCAGCGACACCGCGCCGCGCAGGCCGCCCCACAGCATCACCGCCTTATAGGGGTTGCTGACCTTGGTGCCCAGCCGGGTCAGGCCCAGCAGCGGCAGCAGGCCGAAGACCACGATCGCGCGCGCCACCAGCGTCGCCACGAACACCACCGCCACCAGCACCAGTTCCTGCCAGTCGGCCGCCGCCATCAGCCTGGGAATCAGCATGGCCGCGAACAGGAAGATCAGCGAGTTGGCCCAGAAGCCGAACTGTTCCCAGGCGCTCGACAGGTATTCGAAGGTGGTTGGCGACATGCGGGTACGGCCGGTCGATCCGACCACCAGGCCGGCGATCACGGTGGCGACCACGCCCGACACGTTCAGATAATGCTCGGAAATGAAGAACGACAGGTAGGCCAGCGTCAGTGTCAGCGTGATCTCGGCGGTGGGAAAGCCACGCAGCCAGGCAAACAGGAAACAGGCCAACCGCCCCATGGCGTAGCCGGCAAGGCCGCCACCGATGAAGTGCACGATGAAGTCGTTGAAAATGCCGTTGACGCTGAGTTCGCCATGGCCGCCAAGCACGGCCAGCAGCACCGAATACAGGGCAATGGACGCGGCGTCATTGAACAGGCTTTCGCCTTCCACCAGCGTCGTCAGGCGCTTGGGCGCGCCCACTTCGCGGAAAATGCCGACCACGGCCACCGGATCGGTCGTGGCCACGATGGCGCCCAGCAGCAGGCAGACCACCAGGCCATAGGAAGAAATGGCGTCCAGCGTCACGCCGACCACCACGGTGCATACCACCACCGCCACGATCGCCATCATCAGGATCGGGCCGATATCGTCCATCAGGCGCCGCACGTTCATCGACAGCGCGGTCTCGAACAGCAGCACCGGCAGGAACACCATCAGGAAGGTCTCGGAGGAGATTTCGAAGCGTTCCAGCGAGTCCAGGAAATCGGCGATCCAGCTGGGCGCCCAGCCATGGACGTGGACGATGATCCCCAGCAGGCAACCGACGATCGCCAGCAGCACCGAATACGGCAGCTTGAGGCGGCCGGCCAGCGGCGGCATGAAGCACACCAGGGTCAGCAGACCGGCCAGGCCGAATACGAGAAACCCTACATCCATGGAAAACGCCGCGTCCCGATCGTGAAGCTTGTGAGAAGTTTCACAAGAATAGCGGGTTTTCCGGCCGATTCCGGTGAACGGCGGTTGCGGCGCACGTTTCGTTACCCCGATCGGGCCGCCCGATGCGCGCCGGGACGCGTTTTTTCGGTAAGGTAGGGACCCGTGCAGAAACTTCGCAGGAGCCGCACTTGGCACGCGTCCACACCCTGGCCCGCCGCAACGATGCCCCGGCCATGCTCGTCCAATTGACCGATTGCCATCTGTTCGGCGAACCCGACACCGTGATGCTGGGCGTCAACACCGACGCCAGCCTGCGTGCCGTGCTGCGCCAGATCGAAGCCGACGGCAAGCACCCCGACCTGCTCCTGGCCACCGGCGACCTGTCCCAGGATGGCGAACCCGCCGCCTACCGACGCCTGGCCACCATCCTGGGAGCCGCGCCGGCGCTCGAAGGTGCCCGGATCCGCTGCCTGCCCGGCAACCACGACCTGCCGGCCGCCATGCGTCAGGAACTGCCCGACTGGTCGGCGCCGGTCAGCGACGTGGGCGCCTGGCGCGTGATCTCGCTGGACACCACCGTGCCCGGCTCGAACGCCGGCCACCTGCCCGACAGCCAACTGGACCTGCTGGAAGCCGCGTTGGCCGACGCGCCTAGCCGGCATACCCTGCTGGCCATGCACCACAACCCGATGCAGATCGACAGCCATTGGCATGACTCGATGATGATCGACAACCCGCAAGCGCTGTTCAAACTGCTGACGCGCTGGCCGCAAGTGCGGGTGCTGCTGTGGGGCCACGTACACCATGAATTCGACCGCCGCCGCCACAACCTGCGCATGCTGGCTACGCCCTCCACCTGCTTCCAGTTCAGCATCCGCGACGGCAAGCACGTGGTTGACAACCTGGCGCCCGGCTACCGCTGGATCAAGCTCTACCAGGACGGCTCCATGGCCACCGGCGTGCGGCTCGTGCAGGACGCGCTGTGGCATGCGGCGCAAGCCGGGCCGGACAGTGCGCAAGCGGCCTGAACAGGCCGCCCGCATTTCTCGCGCCCAATAAAAAACGGGGCACCATATGCGTGGTGCCCCGCAAGCATCCGTCTCATAGGGGAGGGGAAAGAGGAGAAGCCGAGACGGATGACAAGACTGCCAACCAAAGTTCGCGGTCTACGTGAAGTTAGGCGGTGTGCGCTTCATTAAGTTTCTGAAATCGCGCGTTATTTCGCGGCGAATTTGTATCAATTTATTGGCGCTTCGCGACGACGGCCGTCACCGTTCCTGCGCATGGCCGAGCGCGGCCGGCGGAGCAAAGAAAAGGGCCGCGATTTCGCGGCCCTTGGCATCCATGCGGCAGGGAATCAGGCGGCCAGGTTGCCGCGCATCTTCTTCAATGCGGCGGCCTCGATCTGGCGGATGCGTTCGGCCGACACGCCGAACTCCTGTGCCAGTTCGTGCAGCGTGGCGCCGCCGTCGTCCTGCAGCCAGCGCGCTTCGACGATGCGGCGCGAGCGCGGATCGAGCGCTTCCAGCGCGCTCGACAGACCGGCGCTTTGCAACTGGTCGCGCGCCGCGCGTTCCAACACGCGGGTCGGCTCCTGGCGGCCATCGTCTGACAGGTAGGCGATGGGCGCGTAGCTGTCGTCATCGTCGTCCTGGTTTTCGAGCGACATGTCGCGGCCGGACAGGCGCACTTCCATTTCGCTGACGTCTTCGCGGCGCACGTTGAGTTCGCGCGCGATGTGGTCGACCTGTTCCGGATCCAGCGTCTGGCCGTCCGGGCGCATGCTGCGCAGGTTGAAGAACAGCTTGCGCTGCGCCTTGGTGGTGGCCACCTTGACCAGGCGCCAGTTGCGGATGATGTATTCGTGGATTTCGGCCTTGATCCAGTGGACGGCGAACGACACCAGGCGCACGCCGCGCTCGGGATCGAAGCGCTTGACGGCCTTCATCAGGCCGACGTTGCCTTCCTGGATCAGGTCGGCATGGGGCAATCCATAGCCCAGGTACTGGCGCGCCACCGACACCACCAGGCGCAGGTGCGACAGCACCAGTTCGCGCGCGGCGCCCAGGTCTTCGCTGTCGCGCAGGCGGCGGCCGAGTTCGGTTTCACGTTCGGCCGACAGGACCGGCAGGCGGTTCACGGCCGAGATGTAGGCGTCGATGGTGCCGAGCGCGCCCGGATTGGCGATGGCCAACGCCAGGGCGTTGCCGGACGTGGCCAACGAGGTACTGGGTTGCTTCATTGCGGCGGTCTCCGGAAGGCGAAGGGGTAAAGACATGGATTCGATGTTAGCACTCTAGTAAAGGGAGTGCTAATTCGACTATTGCGGCGCGTCAAAGTTTCCGACCGAAGACGCGTCCCCATTTTAAATGCGCACGGGAAGGCGGTGCCGGTCCGGTCCGCCGCGCCGGCCTACCAGCCCAGGCGTTTCAGGCCGGCCGCGGTGGCCTCGCCATCGGGGCGCACGAACAGCGCGCCGCGCGGATCCATATAAACCTGGTACTTCGCGCCGTCGAACAGCGGCATGTAGGCCGCGCTGCCGAATTGGACATCGACGAACGGAAACCAGTTCGGAAAACTTTGCTTGAGCGAGCCCAGGTCCGGCGCCGGCCAGTCATCCAGCGCATGGACCGACTTCGTGGCCGAGGCTTCGCGCGCGGCATCGCTATACCGGCCAGACAAGCGCTCCAGGCGGTACAGCGGCGGCGCGCCGG
Source organism: Achromobacter sp. 46006 (assembly GCF_059761975.1). NCBI lineage: Bacteria > Pseudomonadati > Pseudomonadota > Betaproteobacteria > Burkholderiales > Alcaligenaceae > Achromobacter > Achromobacter sp. 46006. Next base: position 44,710 of record NZ_JCBANN010000011.1, on the reverse strand, counting down.
CCACCAGGGCGGGCAAACGCCAGCGCACCACCCGTGCATCGATCTGCCACTGGTCGCCGTAGAGCACGTACTGCTTGTCGCCCACGCCCGGCGCGCTGGCTCTGACCTGGAACTGGCCTTCGGCCTGCTGCCGCACCTCGATGCGGGCCACGGGTTCGTCGGTGGTCAGGCGGAAAAATTGCACCAGCGACAAGGCCAGCAGCCCCGACACCCCGCCCAGCAACAGCAGCATCAGGCCGAACAGGCGCCGCACCGGGCGCACCTTGAAAGTGCGCCGGCCGCGTTCGTCACGCGGGCCGCCCCGGCCCAACAGCATCGCCAGGCCCGGGAGGAACACGACCACCGCGGCCAGCAGGATCCACACGAAGGGAGCGATTCCGTTGATCAAATCAGGCGGTCCTATGCAGGGAAAGCCATGGCCGGGCGCCGGGCGCCAGGCGTCCCGGGCCTGCCACGGCAGGGCGCCCAGTATAAAAGCGGGGCGTCAGGGGGCCGGTTTTCCAAGCCGCTCGACGTGAAACCGGATGTGATCCTCGATGAACGTCGAGATGAAGTAATAGCCGTGGTCGTAACCTTCCTGGCGGCGCAGTTCCAGCGGCTGGCCGGCGGCGGCGCAGGCGGCCTCGAATACCTCGGGATACAACTGCTCGGCCAAAAACTGGTCGGCCATGCCCTGGTCGATCAGGATGCCGGCGGGAAACGGCTGGCGCAGGCCCCGCATCAGCGCCGAAGCGTCGTAGCCGGCCCAGTCGTCGGGGTTGTCGCCCAGGTAGGCGCCGAATGCCTTCTTACCCCAGGGGCACAGGCTGGGCGCGGCGATCGGCGCGAAGGCCGAGACCGAGCGGAACTTGCCGGGGTTGCGCAACGCCAGCACCAGGGCGCCGTGGCCGCCCATCGAGTGCCCGAAGATGCCGGTCCGCGTGGCATCGCCCGGCAGGGCGCTGGTGACGATGGCATGCAGTTCGCGCGTCACGTAGCTGTCCATGCGGTAGTGATTGCGCCAGGGGCCGGTGGTGGCATCCAGGTAGAAGCCGGCGCCCGTGCCGAGATCCCAGCTTTCCTCTTCGCCTGGCACGTTGGCGCCGCGCGGGCTGGTGTCGGGCGCCACCAGCATCACCCCGAGTTCGGCCGCCAGGCGCTGGGCGCCAGCCTTGATCATGAAGGTTTCTTCGGTGCAGGTCAGGCCCGCCAGGTAGAACAGCACCGGCACCGGCCCCTGCTCGGCCTGGGGCGGCACGAATACCGAGAACCGCATCGGCAGGCCGATCTCGGCCGACTGGTGGCGGTAATAGCGCTGCGAGCCGCCGAAACAACGATGCTGGGAAATGAGTTCCAGGGCGGCGGGCATGGCGGGGGTCTCCGGGTCTGAAAGAGAGGGAAGGGAATTCGGGCGGGATTAGGGTATATCCACGGTACGACGATCCGTCGCCGAATGTTAACCTGCCCGAAACGGAGTCCTTCCCACAAAAAGTATCGATTCCGTGCCCATATTGTGCTTACGGGGCTTGACCAGCGCCCACCGTGGCACTATTTATATACGTGAGAGAAGACAACCCGTTCTTCCGGAAGCGCAAGCCCTGACACTATGGCCCGTCTGCCCCGTCTGTACGCCCCTGGGCTGCCCCAACTGGTGCAGGCCAATTTCATCCAGCCGCTGGCGGCGCCGTCGCAGCCCGCCCCGGCCGATATCCTCAACCAGCTCGCCACGTGGCTGGGCGAATCCGCCCAACGCCATCGCGTCTCGGTGCATGGCTGGCTGCTGGCCAACGATCGCATCCTGTTGCTGGCCACGCCGGCCGACGAAGAAGGGCTGCCGCGCCTGATGCAGACCCTGGGCCGCAACCTGGCTGCGCGCCTGCGCGGCGGCCGGGTGTTCGCCGGCCGCTATCGTTCGGCCTTGCTCGAGCCCGGCGCCTGGGTCCTGCCGGCGCTGGTCTGGCTGGAAACCTACCCGGTACGCAGCGGCGCCTCGCAAGATCCCGACTCCTGGCCGTGGTCCTCGGCCTCCAGCCACACCGGCAACACCACAGCCGCGCCGGCCCAATGGCAATCCGACCACGCCGACTACTGGGCCTGCGGCAACACGCCGTTCGACCGCCAGGCCAATTATCGCAAGCGTCTGCAGGACGGCCTGTCGCGCGAGGAAACCCAGCGCATCGATCAGGCCGTGTCCGGGCAATGGGCGCTGGGCGGCCCGAACTTCATCGCCAGCCTGGCCCATACCGCCAGCCGCCGCGTGGCGCCCGGCCAACGCGGACGTCCGCGCAAGAAGCCGGCCGCGCCGGCCAGCGCCGACACCGATACGGCCCCGGCAACCGCACCCGCCTCGCCGCTGGCGCCTGCCGGCTCTGGCAACGGACCCGGTCCGGGCACCGGCTCCAACTCCACTTCCTGACACAGCGCCTTCGGGCGCTTTTTCATGCCCGCCCGACGCGCCCGCGGAATCCGGCGATGCCACCCATTGCAGGCCTGGCCGCCCCTTTCACGCAGCCGAAAACATCACAATAAATAGGGACGTATAAAGGGAAAAATAGGGATCTCACCCCCGCGGACCAGGCCATGGCGCCAGATGCGGTTCATACAGCCTTTATTTACAAGCCCGTTGTTGCGTCCCCTTATTAATGCCCTATGGCAGTGCATCCTATAAATTAGGGTCACACCCCTTATGTTTCTGTTGCGCCCTACTGCGCGTGGGGGTATTGTCCGTTCCTGCACTGCAACATTAGAACGCAGTCTTTACTGCGGAGCACGCCATGCCCCAAATCCTCCCGAACGAATCCTGTCCCACCCCCAAGGCGACCCCGATCGACGCCAGCCGCATCGGCCTGCCGCCTGCCCAGGGCCTGTACCATCCCAAGAACGAACATGACGCCTGTGGCGTGGGGTTCGTGGCGCACATCAAGGGCAAGAAAAGCCACGCCATCATCCAGCAGGGCCTGAAGATCCTGGAAAACCTGGATCACCGCGGCGCGGTGGGCGCGGACAAGCTGATGGGCGACGGCGCCGGCATCCTGATCCAGATTCCCGACACACTCTACCGCGACGAATTCGCCCAGCACGGCATCACCCTGCCGCCGCCCGGCGAGTACGGCGTGGCGATGGTGTTTCTGCCCAAGGAAACCGCCTCTCGCCTGGCCTGCGAACAGGAACTGGAGCGCTCGGTGCGCGCCGAAGGCCAGGTGGTGCTGGGCTGGCGCGACGTGCCGGTGGACGTCGACATGCCGATGTCGCCCACCGTGCGCGACTGCGAACCCGTGATCCGCCAATTGTTCATCGGCCGCGGCGCCGACGTGATGGTGCCCGACGCGCTGGAACGCAAGCTGTACGTGATCCGCAAGACTGCCAGCCACGCCATCCAGAATATGCACCTGGCGCACGGCAAGGAATACTTCGTGCCCTCGGCCTCGGTGCGCACCGTGGTCTACAAGGGCCTGCTGCTGGCCGACCAGGTCGGCCGCTACTACCGCGACCTGGCCGATCCGCGCACCGTGTCGGCGCTGGCGCTGGTGCACCAACGTTTCTCGACCAACACCTTCCCGGCCTGGCCGCTGGCCCACCCGTACCGCATGATCGCCCACAACGGCGAAATCAACACGGTCAAGGGCAACTTCAACTGGCTGCGCGCCCGCGAAGGCATGATGCAGTCGGCGGTGCTGGGCGATGACCTGAAGAAGCTGTACCCCATCGTCTACGAAGGCCAGTCGGACACCGCCACGTTCGACAACTGCCTGGAACTGCTGGTGAACTCGGGCTACTCGCTGGCCCACGCCATGATGATGATGATCCCGGAAGCCTGGGAACAGCACACGCAGATGGACGAGAGCCGCCGCGCCTTCTACGAATACCACGCCGCCATGATGGAGCCGTGGGACGGCCCCGCCGCGGTCGCCTTCACCGACGGCCGCCAGATCGGCGCCACGCTCGATCGCAATGGCCTGCGCCCGGCGCGCTACCTGGTGACCGATGACGACATGGTCATCCTGGCCTCGGAAGCCGGCACCCTGTCGATCCCCGAGAACCGCATCGTCAAGAAGTGGCGCCTGCAGCCAGGCAAGATGTTCCTGATCGACCTGGAACAAGGCCGCATCATCGACGACGCCGAGATCAAGCTGCAACTGGCCAACAGCCGTCCATACCGCCAGTGGATCGAACGCCTGCAGATCAAGCTGGAATCGCTGCCGGCCCCGCGCCAGGCCGCCGTCGCCACGCAATCTTCGGTGTCGCTGCTGGATCGCCAGCAGGCCTTCGGCTGGACCCAGGAAGACTACAAATTCATCCTGGAACCCATGGCCTCGACCGGCGAGGAAGTGATCGGCTCGATGGGCAACGACGCCCCGCTGGCCGTGCTGTCCGACCGCGCCAAGCCGTTCTACAACTATTTCCGCCAGTTGTTCGCCCAGGTCACCAACCCGCCGATCGACCCGATCCGCGAGCAGATGGTGATGTCGCTGGTATCGTTCATCGGCCCCAAGCCCAACCTGCTGGACATCAACAACGTCAACCCGCCGCTGCGCCTGGAAGTGTCGCAGCCGGTGCTGGATTTCGCCGCCATGGCGCAGATCCGCGACATCGAGCAGGTGACGGGCAAGAAATTCCGCAGCTACGAACTTGATATCACCTATCCGGCCGCCTGGGGTTCCGAGGGCATCGAGGCCCGCGTGGCGGCGCTGTGCGCGCGCGCTGTGGACGCGGTGCAAAGCGGCTACAACATCCTGATCGTGTCCGACCGCCTGGTCGACAGCGAGCGCGTGGCGATTCCGGCGCTGCTGGCCACCTCGGCGGTGCACCAGCACCTGATCCGCGCCGGCCTGCGTACCAACACCGGCCTGGTGGTGGAAACCGGCTCGGCCCGCGAAGTGCACCACTTCGCGCTGCTGGGCGGCTATGGCGCCGAAGCCATCCACCCCTACCTGGCGCTGGAATCGCTGGGCAAGATGAGCGACCCGGAAAAGGCCGTCAAGAACTTCATCAAGGCAATCGGCAAGGGCCTGAACAAGGTGATGTCCAAGATGGGCATCTCCACCTACATGTCCTACACCGGCGCCCAGATCTTCGAAGCGGTCGGCCTGCAGAGCAGCCTGGTCAACAAGTACTTCACCGGCACCGCCTCCAACATCGAAGGCATCGGCATCTTCCAGGTGGCCGAGGAAGCGCTGCGCCAGCACCGCGCCGCGTTCGGCAGCGACCCGGTCCTGGCCAACGACCTGGAAGCCGGCGGCGAATACGCCTACCGCGTGCGCGGCGAAGAGCACATGTGGACGCCCGACTCCATCGCCAAGCTGCAGCACGCCTCGCGCGCCAACAACTACCGCACGTACAAGGAGTACGCGCAGATCATCAACGACCAGAGCCGCCGCCACATGACGCTGCGCGGCCTGTTCGAGTTCCGCTTCGATCCGTCGCGCGCCATTCCGCTCGATGACGTCGAACCGGCCAAGGAGATCGTCAAGCGCTTCGCCACCGGCGCCATGTCGCTAGGCTCGATTTCGACCGAAGCGCACTCGGTGCTGGCCGTGGCCATGAACCGCATCGGCGGCAAGTCCAACACCGGCGAAGGCGGCGAAGACGAACTGCGCTACCGCGCCGAGATGCGCGAAGGCCGCAGCGGCATCAAGGACGGCGACACGCTGGCCTCGGTGCTGGGCTCGGACCGCATCGAAGCCGACGTCGCGCTCAAGAAGGGCGACTCGCTGCGCTCGAAGATCAAGCAGGTGGCCTCGGGCCGCTTCGGCGTCACCGCCGAATACCTGTCGTCGGCCGACCAGATCCAGATCAAGATGGCGCAGGGCGCCAAGCCCGGCGAAGGCGGCCAGTTGCCCGGCCACAAGGTCTCGGAATACATCGCCAAGCTGCGCTACTCGGTGCCGGGCGTGGGCCTGATCTCGCCGCCGCCGCACCACGACATCTACTCGATCGAAGACCTGGCGCAACTGATCCATGACCTGAAGAACGTCAACGCCAAGGCCTCGATCTCGGTCAAGCTGGTGTCGGAAGTCGGCGTCGGCACGGTGGCCGCGGGCGTCGCCAAGGCCAAGGCCGACCACGTCGTGATCGCCGGCCACGACGGCGGCACGGGCGCCTCGCCGGTGTCGTCCATCAAGCACGTTGGCACGCCATGGGAACTGGGCCTGGCCGAAACCCAGCAGACGCTGGTGCTGAACCGCCTGCGCAGCCGCATCCGCGTGCAGGCCGACGGCCAGATGAAGACCGGCCGCGACGTCGTCATCGGCGCACTGCTGGGCGCCGATGAATTCGGCTTCGCCACGGCGCCGCTGGTCGTCGAAGGCTGCATCATGATGCGCAAGTGCCACCTGAACACCTGCCCGGTGGGCGTGGCCACGCAGGATCCTGAACTGCGCAAGAAGTTCCAGGGCAAGCCCGAACACGTCGTCAATTTCTTCTTCTTCATCGCCGAGGAAGTTCGCGAGATCATGGCCCAATTGGGCATCCGCAAGTTCGACGACTTGATCGGCCGCGCCGACCTGCTCGACATGCGCTCGGGCGTGGACCATTGGAAGGCGCAAGGCCTGGATTTCACCCGCGTCTTCCATCAGACCCAGTCCGACGCCGAAGTGCGCCAGACCGAAACGCAGGACCACGGCCTGGCCGGCGCGCTGGACCACCAACTGATCGAGCGCAGCAAGCCGGCGCTGGAGCGGGGCGAGAAGGTCTCGTTCATCGTGCCGGTGCGCAACCGCAACCGCACCATCGGCGCCATGCTGTCTGGCGCGGTGGCGGCGCGCTACGGCCACGACGGCCTGCCGGATGACACCATCCACATCCAGTGCAACGGCACGGCCGGCCAAAGCTTCGGCGCGTTCCTGGCCCATGGCATCACCATGGACCTGGTGGGCGAAGGCAACGACTACGTCGGCAAGGGCCTCTCGGGCGGCCGCATCATCGTGCGCTCGCCCAACGACTTCCGTGGCTTCGGCCCCGACCACATCATCGCCGGCAACACCGTCCTGTACGGCGCGCTGGCGGGCGAGGCCTTCTTCAACGGCGTGGCCGGCGAACGCTTCGCGGTGCGCAATTCGGGCGCCGCCACAGTCGTGGAAGGCACCGGCGACCACGGCTGCGAATACATGACGGGCGGCACCGTGGTGGTGCTGGGCGCCACCGGCCGCAACTTCGCCGCCGGCATGTCCGGAGGCGTGGCCTACGTGTGGGATCCGGAGCGCACGCTCAAGCAACGCGCCAACCTGTCGATGGTCGAACTGGAAGCCGTGCTGCCCCATGCCGAGCAACAGGCGCAGAACAACATCGATGTCTGGCACAGCGCGCAGCGCGGTGGCGAGCGCGAAACGGATGAAGCCATCCTGCGCCGCCTGGTGGAAGACCACTTCCGCTACACCGGCAGCTTCCGCGCCCGCGAGATCCTGGGCGACTGGGAGGCCTCGCGCGGCAAATTCGTAAAGATCATGCCGACGGACTACCGCCGCGCATTGGGTGAAATGTGGCGTGCAGCCAACCCGCAACAACTGGCTGCGTGAGGGATACCATGGGAAAGATTACCGGTTTTATGGAATACCAGCGCCTGCAGGAGGCCTCCGAGGCCCCGCAGAAGCGACTGAAGAACTGGCGCGAATTCGTGCTGCACCTGACCGACGACCAGGCCAAGCAGCAGGCGGCGCGCTGCATGGACTGCGGCATTCCGTTCTGCAACAACGGCTGCCCGGTCAACAACATCATCCCCGACTGGAATGACCTGGTGTACAAGCAGGACTGGCGCCGCGCGCTGGATGTGCTGCATTCCACCAACAACTTCCCGGAATTCACCGGCCGCATCTGCCCGGCGCCGTGCGAAGCCGCCTGTACCTTGAACATCAACAGCGACGCCGTGGGCATCAAGTCCATCGAGCACGCCATCATCGACAAGGGCTGGGAAGAAGGCTGGGTCACGCCGCAGGTGCCGGCGCGCAAGACCGGCAAGAAGGTCGCCGTGGTCGGTTCCGGCCCCGCCGGCCTGGCCTGCTCGCAGCAACTGGCGCGTGCCGGCCACTCGGTGACGCTGTTCGAGAAAAGCGACCGCATCGGCGGCCTGCTGCGCTACGGCATCCCCGATTTCAAGCTGGAAAAGCACCAGATCGACCGCCGCATCTCGCAGATGGAAGCCGAAGGCGTGGAATTCGCGCCCTCGACCTATATCGGCAATCCGTCCGACCCCGTGGCCGACGGCCTCACGGTGCGCACGCCCGAATCGCTGCTGGCCGAATTCGACGCCGTGGTGATGAGCGGCGGCTCGGAAACCCCGCGCGACCTGCCGGTGCCGGGCCGCGAGCTGTCGGGTGTGTACTTCGCCATGGACTTCCTGCGCCAGCAGAACAAGGCCGTGGCCGGCGACCGCCTGGCCAACCAGACGCTGGCCAAGGGCAAGCACGTGGTGGTGATCGGCGGCGGCGACACCGGTTCCGACTGCGTCGGCACCAGCAATCGCCACGGCGCCGCTTCGGTCACGCAGTTCGAATTGATGCCGCAGCCGCCCGAATCCGAAAACAAGGCCATGACCTGGCCGTACTGGCCTCTGAAGCTGCGCACCTCTTCCTCGCACGAGGAAGGCTGCGAGCGCGACTGGTCGGTGACCACCAAGCTGCTCAAGGGCAGCAACGGCAAGGTCGAAAAGCTGGTCGGCGCCCGCGTCGAATGGTTCAAGGACGAATCGACCGGCCAGATGAAGATGCGCGAAGTCGAAGGCTCGGAATTCGAGATCAAGGCTGATCTGGTGCTGCTGGCCATGGGCTTCGTGTCGCCGGTGCAGACCGTGCTCGACGCCTTCGGCGTCGATCGCGATGCGCGCGGCAACGTGCGCGCCAACACCGACGATTACCGCACCAACGTGGAAAAGGTCTTCACCGCCGGCGACATGCGCCGTGGCCAGTCCCTGGTGGTCTGGGCCATCCGCGAAGGCCGCCAGTGCGCGCGCTCGGTGGATGCCTACCTGATGGGCAGTTCCGAACTGCCGCGCTGACCGGCGCCCCCCCAGACGGCGACGGCCGGCTCCCTTGCGGGAGCCGGCCGTTTTGCTTCTTGGCGCGCCGGCTGCGACGATCGCGCGGCCGCTGGCGCCCCCGCGCGACACGCCTTTGAACGCGGTACGCCCTAGGCACCGCCGCGCTGCATGCGCGGGCCCGATACCGCGGCCTGCCCCAGCCAGTAGGCCGCGGCCGCCACCACGAAACTGGCCGGCGCGGCGAAGCTCGCGGCCAGGCCGCTCATGTGCATCAACACCAGGCCGCTGGCCGCGCCAGCGAACCAGGCACCCAGGCCACGGCGGTTGTAGGCGCTGCCGCCGCCCGGCGCCGGCGCGGCCTCGTCCACCGCCAGGATATGCACCAGCGCCACCGCGACCCAGGCCACCACGAAGATGCCCTGGTAGGCCAGCGCCTGCAGCAGATAGGCGAACACGTCGAACAGCATCAGCGCGTACGACACCAGGCCCACCACCACCGCCCATGCCGCCTTGGGCCAGCGGCCCAGGCCGAAGCGCGCGAAGAAGGCCTGCATATTGATGGTGGCCAGGTAATAGTTGGCGGTGTTGATGCGGGTCTGCGTCACCCAGACGAAGAACAGGCCGCCCAGCCCCATCAGCTTGAGCAGCGCCAGCACCACCGACACTTCGCTCAAGGCGCCGTCGCCAGGAATGATGGCGACCAGGTAGATGCCGGCCACGCCATTGAGCAGGAAGGTCACCAGGTAGAACGGCATGCCGAAGTTGTAGCGGCCGTGATAGCGCGCGTCCTCGCGCCGGCCGAAGCGGGCGTAGTCGAAGGTGAACATCATCAGGATCCACACGCCCATGTAGTACACGTAGGCATCCCACCAGCCGCCCGCCACCGGCCCGCTGGCCGGGCCGAACGCCAGCCAGGCATCGCTGTAGCCGTATTCGCGCGTGGCCAGCACCACCGCCAGCAGCAGGCCGCCCAGGTAGAACGGCAGCAGCACGCCATTGAACTTGTCGAGCCAGTGCTGCACGCTGCCGAAGATCAGCAGCACGCTGTAGACGACCACCAGCAGCGCGAAGGCCCAGTAGGGCACGGCCGGGAACATGTGATGCGCGGCGACCGCCATCACCGAGCCTTCGAACACGGCGTAGTAGATGGCGGTGGCAAAGAAGATCAGGGTGGCCAGCGCCGCGCCGGAAGTGCCAAACACGGCGCGCGAGAACAGGGCCACCGACTGGCCGGTGCGTATCGCATAGCGCGATATGACGGCGTTGACCAGGCCATAGGAAATCACCGACAGCACCATGCCGATGATGGCGTTGCGGGCGCCGTAGTTGAGCGCCAGCGTGGCGCCGACCACGATGTAGAAAATGGCGCTGCACACGGCCCACCAGGCCATGGTGAGCGGGAATCGGCCCATGCGGTCGGCATCGGCCACGGTGGCTAGGGAAGTGTCCCGGTCGGAGGACGTGGAGCTGGAAGCAAGGTTGGCCATGAAGGCTCTCCTGACGTGCTGAAGAACCGCGGAATGCGGACGAGTACGGCGTGCAGCGTGTGAAACTCAAATGCACAGGCGCGAGCGCGCCCGTCCGGCCCGTCGGAACGGGCCGGAGGGAAAGCAGCAATCAACGGGAAAGCGGGGCGGGGATCAGCCCAGGGCGGCGCGCAGCCGCTCGAGGCGGGCGCGGTAGTCCTTGCGGGCCTGCAAAGCCGTCTCCAGCGTGACCCGCTCGAAACGGGCCTGCTGGTTGGGCTGCATCTGGCCGACCTTGTCGAGATCCGCGCTGATCACGGTGCCGATCATGGCGTAGCCGCCGCCGGACACCGCATCGCGGTGCAGGATGATGGGCTCCACCCCCGCCGGCACCTGGATCGAACCGATGGGATAGCAGGCATCGACGATGTTGGACGGATCGGCGCCCGCGCCGAACGGTTGCTCGCGCGGCTGGAACTTCAGGGCGCGGCCTTTCTTGTAGCGGTAGCCGATGCGGTCGGCTTCCGAGGTCACGCTCCAGGCGTCCTCGTAGAACGAGGCGGACGATTCCGGCATCAGGCGATGGTCGTACAGGCCCGGCACCACGCGCAGCATCTGCTCCTTCGGACACTCGCTGGCGAGCGCCGCCGGCAGCGCGCGGCCGACCCGCGCCCCCGCACGCGGCGCGCCCACGCGCAGGCGGTCGCCGGCCCGCAGGCGGCGGCCCTCGAAGCCGCCAATGGCGCCCAGCGTGTAGGTCGAGCGGCTGCCCAGTACTTCGGGCACGTCGATGCCGCCGGCAATCGCCAGGCAGGCGCGCGCGCCGGCCTGCACGAAATCGAACGACAGCCGGGCGCCGGCCGGCACCGCCAGCGCGGTGTTGCAGGCCTGTGCCTGGCCATCGATCCTGGGCATCATGGTGGCGCCGGTGACAGCGATCACCGCGGCGCGGGTGAAGCGCAGTTCGGGGCCCATCAGCGTGCATTCCAGCACCGCCGCATCCTCGGGGTTGCCCACCAACAGGTTGGCCGCGGCCAGCGCGTACTGGTCCAGCGCGCCCGAGGGCGGAATGCCCAGGTGGTAGTAGCCCTGGCGGCCACGATCCTGGACCGACGTCGCCAGCCCGGGCTTGATCACTTCGATGAGCGGTTCGTCATGCGACATGGAGCGTCTCCAGAAGGCGGGCGTTGTACTGTTCGGGCGCCGCCATGAATTCGGACAGCGAGAACGACACCGGACGGATGTTGAGCTGGAAGGTGCCGGCCTCGACCTCGGCCACCGCGGTGTCGTAGTCGGCGCGGCTGATCGGCGTGAACTTGACGATATCGCCGGGGCGGAAGAACACCATCGAGTCGCGCAGGTGCGCCTGGCGCTGGGCCGGCTCGAAGATCGGCGCCGGTGTCACGCCGAACATCTGGTAGCCGCCCGCGCCGCGCACGGAATAGATGCAGGCGAAGCAACCGCCATGTCCCACCGTGTGCTTGGGCGTGTCGGTGCGCGGCCGCAGGTACTTGGGCACTTCGAGCTGGCGTTCGCGCTCGACCATCTGGAACATGAAGGGCAGGCCGGCCACGAAGCCCACCATCGACACGAACCAGGGCGCGCTGGAATGCGCCGCGATGAATTCGTCGGTATCGGCAAAGCCGTTGATGCGCGCGGCGTATTCCAGGTCGGTGGAATCCGGGTCCTGGTGGCGCTCGCGAAAGCGCATCAGCGTCTCGTGGGTCCAGGGATCGTTGTAGAGCACCGGCACCTCGATGACGCGGGTGTCCAGCCGCAGGTTGTCCAGGTCGATGGTGGCCTCGATCTCGCGCAGGATGGCCAGCATGGCCTCGGGCGCGACCTGCTCGGGGTCGTAGCGGATCTGGTACGAGGCGTTGGCCGGGCAGATCTCGCTCACGCCAGGCACGGCGCGTTCGCGCAGCGCGCGCGTGATCGCCATGCCCTTGAAGAACGCGGCCAGCGACATCGACTCGCTGATCTCGGCGAAGATGAATTCATCGCCGCCATGGGTGTAGCGCACCGTCATTGGGTCCCCTCCCGCTGCTGCATCCAGCTTTCCAGATAGTTGGTGTGATAGTCGCCCGCCAGCACGCCCGCGTCGGCCACCAGGGCGCGATGCAGGGCCAGCGTCGACGGCACGCCCTCGAATTCGGTTTCGTCCAGCGCGCGCGCCATGCGTGCCAGCGCGGCGTCGCGGTCCTCGTCCCATACGATCAGCTTGGCCAGCAGCGAATCGTAGTAGGGCGGCACCACGCTGCCGGCATACACCATCGAGTCGATGCGCACCCCCGGTCCGGCCGGCCAGCGCACATGCGACACGGTGCCGGGACCAGGCGCGAAGTTGCGTGCCGGGTCTTCGGCGTTCAGGCGGCATTCGATGGCGGCGCCGCGCATGACGATGTCCGATTGCTTCAGGCGCAGCGGCTCGCCGTCGGCGATGCGCAGCATCTCGCGCACCAGGTCGATGCCGGTGATGGCTTCGGTGATCGGATGCTCAACCTGGATGCGCGTGTTCATCTCGATGAAGTAGAACTCGCCGCGGGCCTCGTCGTACAGGTATTCCAGCGTGCCGGCGCCGCGATAGCCCACCGATTCGGTCAGGCGCAGCGCCGATTCGCACAGCGCCTGGCGCAGCGCGGGGCTCAGCGCCGGCGACGGCGCTTCCTCGAACACCTTCTGGCGGCGGCGCTGCAGCGAGCATTCGCGCTCGAACAGGTGCACCGCGCGCTCGCCGTCGCCCAGCACCTGCACCTCGATATGGCGGGCGCGCGGCAGGTAGCGCTCCAGGTAGACGCCGCCGTCGCCGAACGCGGCGCGCGCTTCAGCCTGGGCCATGGGGATGGCCTCGCGCAGCTGCGCCTCGTCGGCCGCCACGCGGATGCCGCGGCCGCCGCCGCCGGCACTGGCCTTGATCATCAGGGGATAGCCGATCTGCGCCGCATGGCTCAGGGCCTCGTCCAGCGATCCGACCACGCCCTCGCTGCCCGGCACCGTGGGCACCCCCGCCGCCTTGGCGCAGGCGCGCGCGGCCGCCTTGTCGCCCATGCTGCGGATGGTGCGGGCGTCGGGGCCGACGAACACCAGGCCGGCATCGGTCACGGCCTGCGAGAAATCGGCGTTCTCGGCCAGGAAGCCGTAGCCGGGATGGATCGCATCGGCGCCGCTCTCGCGGGCCGCCGCCAGCAGCGCCTCGGCATTGAGGTAACTGCGGGTGGCGTGGGCCGGCCCGACGTGCACCGCCGCGTCGGCCAGGCGCACGGCCAGCGCATCGCGGTCCGCGTCGCTGTAGACCGCCACCGTGCGCATGCCCAGTTCGCGCGCGGCGCGGATCACGCGCAAGGCGATCTCGCCCCGATTGGCGACCAAAAGGGTCTGGATGCGGCGCGGCCGGTAAAAGGAATGCACGCCCATGCCTCAGCCCTCGATCCGCAGCAGCGCCTGGCCGGGTTCGACCGGGTCGCCATCGGCCACCAGGATCTCGGCGACCACGCCGCCGACCTCGGCCTCGATCTGGTTGAACTGCTTCATCACCTCGACGATGCCGACCACGTCGCCAGGCTTGATGGCGACGCCGACCTCGACGAACGGCGCGGCGTCGGGACTGGGACGGCGATAGAAGGTGCCGGGCAGGGGGCTCTGGATCTCTTGCTGCGACATGGTTTTCTCCTTGGAATGTTTGGAAATGCGGGGTCAGGACAGTTGCGGCGGCACGATGCGGATGCCGTGCGCCTCAAGGCGCGCTCGCGTCGCCTGCACCAGCGCCAGCGCGCCGGGGGTGTCGCTGTGGATGCAGACGGAATCGAAATCGATGGCGATGTCGCGCCCCTCCACGGTGCGCACCCTGCCTTCGGTGCACGCCCGCAGCACCTTGTCGGCCACCTGCTCCGGATCGAGCGCCTGGGTGTAGCGCGTGAACACGATCGAGCCGCTGGCGTCGTAGTCGCGGTCGGCATAGAACTCGCGCACCACCGGCAGGCCCAGCTCGCGCGCCACCTTGCAGGTCAGCGAGTTCTCCATGCAATACAGCATCAGCGTGGGCTCCAGGTCGCGCAGCGTCTGCACCAGGCGGCGCGACAGCGTTTCGTCGCGCGCGGCGCGCATGTACAACGCGCCATGCGGCTTGACGTGCTGCAGCCGCAGGCCATGGAGGCGGGCGAATTCTCGCAGCGCGCCAACCTGGTAGACGATGTCGTTGACCAGGCCCTCGGCGTTCTCGTTCAGGTCGCGGCGGCCGAAGCCGACCAGGTCGCGAAAGCCGGGATGCGCGCCGATGCCGATGCCATGCTCGCGCGCCATCACCACGGTGCGGTTCATGATGTTGGGGTCGCCGGCGTGAAAGCCGGTGGCGATGTTGGCCGAGCTGATCAGCGGCATGATGGCGTCGTCCACGTCATCGCCGATCTTCCAGGAACCAAAGCCCTCGCCCATATCGGAGTTCAGGTCTATCGTCGCCTTGCTCATGAAACAGGATCTCCTTCCACTCGCGGACCGGTGGCCCGCGCAATGCCTGCACAGTAGCGAAGCGGCATAGGGATAAAAAGTTCTTTTTTTGGATCGGCTTTTATCTGAATTTCAGATGCACCACGCTGGGCACCAAATTCGGGCGCTTCGTCGATTGCTATGAAATTTCAGGGATTTCCCTGACATTTGACGCACCCTGGTGGCGCGGATAAACAGATATTCTGTCGGCAAGCCATCTATAAATCAGATAATTAATCCATGTCGCTCACGCTTCGGCAACTCAAGTATTTCGTCGCGGCCGCCGAACTCGGGCAGATCTCGCAGGCGGCGATCCAGCTCGCCATCTCGCAATCAGCCGTCACCACGGCGATCCGCGAGCTTGAGGAAATCGTCGGCTCGCCGCTATTCCTGCGCAGCGCCAGCGGCGTGGCGCTGACCGAGACCGGACGCGGCTTTCTCAACCATGCCTACAACATCCTGTCGTCGGTCGACGAGGCGCTGCGCATGCCCAGCGCCGATGGGCGCGAGAGCGGGCGCCTGCTGCTGGCGGCGTCCTATACGGTCATCGGCTACTTCCTGCCATACCACCTGCAGCGCCTGTCGCAGCTCTACCCCAACCTGGACATCCAGTTGCACGAACTCAACCGCAACGCCATCGAGGAAGGCCTGATCGCGCACCGCTATGACATGGCGGTGCTGCTGACCTCGAACGTGGTGAACCCGGAACTGGCGGTCGAGCACTTCTTCGGCTCGCCGCGACGGCTGTGGGTGCCGGCGCGCCACCCGCTGCTGGCGCGCGACACCGTGACGCTGGAAGACGTAGCGCACGAACCGTTCATCATGCTGACCGTCGACGAGGCCGCGCACACCGCGTTGCGCTACTGGAGCGAGACGCCATTCCGCCCCGACGTGCGCCTGCGCACCTCGTCGGTGGAGGCCGTGCGCAGCATGGTGGCCAATGGCGGCGGCGTGGCGGTGCTCTCGGACATGGTCTATCGTCCCTGGTCGCTGGAAGGCCGCCGCATCGAGACCATCCAGTTGAAGGACCCGATCCCGCCGATGAACGTGGGCCTGGCCTGGCGCAAGGGCGCCGACATCACCGGCCCGATGCGCGCCGTGCGCGACTATTTCCGCCACGCTTACGCCGTACCGCGCGGCACTGACAACCTGCGTTGAGTCTGATTGACGCGCGATTGTGGCGCCACCGCCACGCGCCATGTCGCCGCTTGATACACGTCAAGACCGGCTTTTCCCACCTCTGCGAACCTGAATGCCTGCATTCACGCAATACACGGAGAGAGGAAATGTTCGCGATGTATCGGCGCACCCGCGCCCTTGCCCTGGCCACCGCCTGCGGCGCCACCCTGATGCTTGCCGCCCCCGCCCACGCCCACGAGGCCGGCGACATCCTGTTCCGGGTCGGCGCGACCCAGGTGCGTCCGGCCTCCAACAACGGCACGGTGCTCGATGGCAGCGTCAAGCTCGATGCCAGCAACAACGTGCGTCCCAGCTTCACGCTGGCCTACATGGCCACGCGCAACATCGGCATCGAACTGCTGGGCGCCTGGCCGTTCCAGCACGACGTGCGCGGCAGCGGCCTGGGCAAGATCGGTTCCAGCAAGCAACTGCCGCCGACCCTCAGCCTGCAATGGCACATCCTGCCCGACAGCATGGTGCAGCCGTACATCGGCGTCGGCATCAACTACACCAAGTTCTTCGACACCAAGGCCGAAGGCGCGCTCAAGGGTTCCGACCTGAAGATGGGCGATTCCTGGGGCGTGGCCGCGCAACTGGGCGCGGACATCAAGATCAACGAACGCTGGTTCATGAACGCCGACATCCGCTACATCGACATCAAGTCGAAGGTGAAGCTCAACGGCGAACACATCGGCACCGCCCGCATCAACCCCTGGGTTGCCACGCTGGGCGTCGGTTACCGCTTCTGATTGCTCCCTGCCACGGGCTACTGGCGCCGCTGCGCCAGTAGCTGCCGCAACGCCTGCAATGCAGGCGTTTCGTCGTCCGCGCGCCAGATCAATCGCGTCTGTGCGTGGCCGTGCTTGCCGGACAGCGGCGTCACGCGCAACGACGGCTCCGCCCCCAGCAACGCCAGCACCGAACGCGGCACGATCGCCACGCCCGAACCTGCCGCCACGCACGCGACGATGGCATGGTACGACGCGAATTCCATCACCTTGCCCGGCGCCACGCCATCCTGGCCGAACCACGATTCGAGGATGCGGCGATACGAACAGCCCGCGGCGAACGCGATCACGCTGCGTTCGCCCACGTCCCGGGGCCCACGGATCGCCGGCCAGGCCAGCGGCGAGATCAGGGCCAGTTCTTCGTCGAACGCCGGCTGCTGCGCCAACCCCTGCGCCTCGAACGGCCGCGCCACGAAGGCGGCTTCGATCTCGTAGTTGCGCACCTTGGCGGCCAGCGCACCCGAGGTGCCCGTGACCAGCTCGATGCGCACCTGCGGCCAGGCCGCGTGATAGGCCGCCAGGATTGGCGGCAGACGCGCAGCGGCCGTGCTTTCCATGGTGCCCACGCGCAGCAGGCCTTGCGGCGCGCCGTCGCGCACCGCCGCCTGGGCTTCAGCCGACAGGCGCAGCAGCCGGTCGGCGTAGGACAGCAGCACGCGACCCTGTTCCGACAGCACCAGGCGCCGGTTCTGCCGCCGGAACAGCGGCGCCTCCAGCGTGGCTTCCAACTGTTTGAGGCGCGTGGACACGTTCGACTGCACCCGATTCAGGTGGGCCGCGGCACGCGCCACGCCACCATGATCGGCCACGGCCTTGAAGATCTGCAGCGCGTCGAGATCCAAGTTTCTCATTTCAAGAACTCTTGTTCTTAATAATTCACTATTCAAGATATTAGTACAGCCGTAGAGTGGGAAGCATGTCAAGCGTTCTCCACCCTGATCCCGCCCGCCCGCGTGGCGCCTTCGCCCTGGCCTTGCCGGCCGCGCTGGCGCTGGCGGCCGCCATGGGCATCGGCCGTTTCGCCTTCACGCCGGTCTGGCCGCTGATGGCGCAGGAAGCCGGCCTGTCGCTGGCGCAGGGCAGTTGGCTGGCCTCGGCCAATTACGCCGGCTACCTGCTGGGCGCCCTGGCCGCCGCGGCGCGGCCGCCGCGGCACCCGCGCGCGACACTGGCCGCCAGCCTGCTGGCCGTGGCGCTGCTGACACTGGCCATGCCGTGGTGCCATGGCATCCTGGCCTGGAGCCTGCTGCGGCTGGCGGCCGGCTACGGCAGCGCCAGCGCCTTCATCTGCGTGGCGGCGGCGCGTCCCGTCGGGCCCGGCGACCCGCGCGCGCCAGCGGTATCGGCCATCACCTATGCCGGGGTCGGCGCCGGCATCGCGCTGACAGGCCTGGCCTGCCTGGCGCTGATGGCCACGGGCGCCGGCGCCAATGCCAACTGGACCGCGCTGGGCGCGCTGACCCTGGCGCTATCGGCGCTGGCCTGGGCCGGGCTGAAGCGGCCGGCAGCGGCCCATCCCCTGGGCGCGGCGGCGGCGCCGGGGCCGCTGCCCTCGGGCCTCGGCCGGCTGGCGCTGCACTATGGCGTATTCGGCGCCGGCTACATCATCCCCGCCACCTTCCTGCCCGCCATGGCGCGCCAGATCATTGCCGATCCGGCGGTGTTCGGCTGGGCCTGGCCGTTGTTCGGGCTGGCCGCCGCGCTGTCCTGCCTGCTGGCGCCGCGCGTGGCCCAGGCCCCCGACGACAAGACAGTGTGGCGCGGTGCGCAGGCAGTGATGGCATTGGGCATGCTGGCTGTCGCGCTGTGGCACAACATGGCCGCGGTCATCGTCGCGGCGCTGCTGGTGGGCGGCACATTCATGGTCATCACGCAATCGGGCATGCTGGCTGCCCAGCGCCTGGCCGGCGCCGCCGCGCCGCGGGCCGCCGCCGTGATGACCTCGGCGTTCGCCGCCGGGCAAATCGTGGGGCCGCTGCTGGCCTCGGGCGCCGCTCGCTGGGGCGCGACACTGCCGCAAGTGCTGGCCGGCGGCGCGGTGCTGCTGGCGCTATCGGCCTGGCGCTTGGGAAAAATCAGCGCCGAGGGCGGCAACGCTGGGCATAATGCGATGGGTTCCCAGGAACCATCACATTAAGAATGAGGAGTCACCCCAGCATGAAACCGTTCCGTCCCCTGATCGCCGCCCTGGCCACCTGCGCCGTTCTCGGCGGCACCGCCCACGCCCAGGCAACCGACTGGCCCGCCAAGCCCATCACCATGATCGTGCCGTACGCCCCGGGCGGCTTCGCCGATACCCGCGTGCGCCTGCTGGCGCGCAAGCTGGGCGAGTCGCTGGGCCAGCCGATCGTGGTCGAGAACAAGGCGGGCGCGGGCGGCGTGGTCGGCACCAACCTGATCGCCAAGGCCGCCCCCGACGGCTATACCATCGGCACCGGCAACCTGGCGCCGATGGCGGTCAACCCGTCGCTGATGAAGGACATGCCGTACGACCCGCAAAAGGATCTGGCACCCATCATCCTGATCGAAACCAGCCCGCTGGTGCTGAGCGTCAACAACGAACTGCCGGTCAAGTCCCTGGCCGACCTGATCGCCCTGGCCAAGAAGCAGCCGGGCAAGCTGTCGTTCGGCTCGTCCGGCGTGGGCGGCGCGCACCATCTGTCCGGCGAGATGTTCCGCGAGCAGGCCAAGATCGACATCGTGCACGTGCCCTACAAGGGCGGCAGCCTGGCCGCGACCGACCTGATGGGCGGCCATATCTCGATGATGTTCGAGATGGGCTATTCGGCGCTGCCCGCCATCCAGGGCAAGAAGATCCACCCGATCGCGGTGACGTCGGCCCAGCGCCTGGCGGTGCTGCCGGACGTGCCGACCATGGCCGAATCCGGCCTGCCCGGCTTCGAGTCGTACAACTGGCAGGGCATCGTCGCCCCCGCCGGCACCCCGGCGCCCATCATCGCCAAGCTCAACGCCGAGTTCAACCGTATCCTGAAGGAAGCCGACGTGCAGAAGGCCATCGCCGACACCGGCAGCCAGGCCGGCGGCGGTACGCCCGAGCAATTCGGCGCCTTCATCAAGAACGAAACGGTCAAGTGGGCGCAAGTCATCAAGGCTGGAAATATCCAGCTCCAGTAAGCCAACCAGGAGTATCCCCATGACATCCCGTCTTTCCGATCTGCTCAAGCTTGACCACCCCGTCATCCAGGCGCCCATGGCCGGCGGCGCGACAACGGTGGAGCTGGTGTCGGAGGCATCGAAGGCGGGTGTCCTGGGTTCGCTGGGTGCGGCCTACATGACGCCCGAACAGATCGAGGCGGCCGCCGCCGCGATCCGCGCGCGCACCGATCGGCCGTTCGGCATCAACCTGTTCGCGGCGTTGCCCGAGCAGCCCTTCAAGGGCGACGCCAGCCGCATGCTGGACCTGCTGGCGCGCTACCACGCCCAGTTGGGACTGCCGGCGCCGGTGGCGCCCGGCCCGCAGGCCGATCCGCTGCCCGGTCAGATCGAGGCCGTGCTGCGCGTGCGGCCGGCGGTCCTGAGCTTCACCTTCGGACGCCTGCCGGCGGACGTGCTGGCGCGCTGCCGCGAACTGGGCATCCTGACGGTCGGCACCGCCACCACCGTGCGCGAAGCCGTGGCCCTGGAGCAGGACGGGGTCGACGCCGTCGTGGCCCAAGGGGCCGAGGCGGGCGGACATCGCGGCACCTTCCTGGACGATTTCGAGCATTCGCTGATCGGCACCATGGCCCTGGTGCCGCAGGTGGCCGATGCGGTGTCGATCCCGGTGATCGCCTCCGGCGGCATCATGGACGGCCGCGGCATCGCCGCCGCGCTGGCCCTGGGCGCGGACGCCGCACAAATGGGGACGGCATTCCTGACCACGGACGAAGCCGGCATCGGCGAGGCCTACAAGGCGGTACTGCCGGCCTCCCTGCCGGAACAGTCGCGCATCACCCGGGCCTTTTCCGGCCGGCCGGCGCGCGGCATCGTGAATGCCTTCATGCGCGACGCTGAGCAACTATCGGACGATATCCTGCCGTACCCGCTGCAGAATGCGCTGACCCGCCCGATGCGCACGGCAGGCGGCAAGGCCGGCAACATCGCCGTCCTGTCACTATGGGCCGGCCAGGGCGCGCCGCTCGCCCGGCGCGAAAGCACGGCCGCGCTGGTGGCACGGCTGGCGCGCGAGACCGCCGCCGCGCGCGGCCTGGGCTGACGCCCGGCCTTGCCTGGCAGGATCCGGAGCGTCCCCGGATTGTTCCCCCAAGCGAAAACACTGTTCCACGGACAGCCATATCCCACTGCGGTGACAATTCATCGGGCTACAATGGCCCCTCGCCGCCGGGAACGACTGGTATTCTCGCGTCCCCGGCTTATGAGTAACAGGGCGCTTCCCGACGCAGCCCGTCTCGCTCGCGCCGGCCGGATCCCCGCCCGCGCATGAGCGCGGCGGCAGGGCATCCGCCACCGAAACACCCGTTCGTTGCCCATGCCCGATCTAACCCGCAGCACCCCGGAATTCGCCCTGCGCCTGGAAGGTGTGACGCTAGGCTACGGTGATTTCACCGTCTTGCGCGACATTTCCATGGAAGCGCGTTCGGGCCAGGTGGTCGCCATCATGGGCGGCTCGGGCTCGGGCAAGACCACGCTGCTGCGGGCTGCCACCGGGCAGCTCACCGCGCAGCAGGGCACCGTGCTGGCGTTCGGCCAGGACATCGGCCAGGCCACGCCCGCCGGACTGCAGGCGCTGCGCAAGCGCATGGGCGTGCTGTTCCAGCAGGGCGCGCTGTTCACCGACCTGAACGTATTCGAGAACGTCGCCTTCCCGCTGCGCGAACATACCAGCCTGACCGAGGCCGACCTCACCGCCCGCGTGCTCGACAAGCTCGACGCCGTCGGGCTGCGTGCCGCCGCCCACTTGAAGGTAGCCGAGATCTCGGGCGGCATGGCGCGCCGGGTGGCGCTGGCTCGCGCGATCGTGCTGGAGCCCGAACTGATCCTGTACGACGAACCTTTTGCCGGGCTCGACCCGATCTCGCTGGGCATCACCGCCCGCCTGATCCGCAGCCTGGCCGACCGCCTGGGCTGCGCCTCGGTGCTGATCACCCATGACGTGCACGAGTCGTTCGCCATCGCCGACCAGGTCTACCTGGTGGGACAGGGTCAGCTCAAGGCCGCCGGCACGCCGGACAGCCTGTCGGCCTCCCCGGACCCCTACGTGCAGCAATTCCTCAAGGGCGAGCCCGACGGCCCGGTCGCGTTCCAGTACCCTGAAACGCCGGCTTTCCGGCAGTGGCTGTCGCAACAACAAGGGCGCAAGGCATGAGCGGATCCAACAACGCGGTAGGCGCGCTGGGCGGCTGGGTGCGCACCCGCATCGCCGGCATCGGCTACTTCACCCGGTTCTTCGGCGCCATGCTGGCGCGCAGCGGCATCGCGCTGTCGCGGCCGCGGCTGGTGTCGCAGCAGATCCATTTCATCGGCAACTACTCGCTGCTGATCATCGCCGTGTCCGGCATGTTCGTCGGCTTCGTGCTGGGCCTGCAGGGCTACTACACGCTGAACCGCTACGGCGCCGAGGAATCGCTCGGCCTGCTGGTGGCGCTGTCGCTGGTGCGCGAACTGGGCCCGGTAGTGACGGCGCTGCTGTTCGCCGGCCGCGCCGGCACCTCGCTGACCGCCGAGATCGGTCTGATGAAGGCTGGCGAACAACTGTCCGCCATGGAAGTCATGGCGGTCGACCCGATGCGCCGCGTGCTGGTGCCGCGCCTGTGGGGCGGCATCATCGCCATGCCGATCCTGGCTGCCGTGTTCTCCATGGTCGGCATCATGGGCGGCTGGGTGGTCGGCGTGCTGATGATCGGCGTCGACGCCGGCGCCTTCTGGTCGCAGATGCAGGGTGGCGTCGATGTATGGGACGACGTCCTGAACGGCGTCATCAAGAGCCTGGTATTCGGCGTCACGGTGACGCTGGTGGCGCTTTACGAAGGCTGGCAGGCCAAACCCACGCCCGAAGGCGTCGCCCGCGCCACCACCCGCACGGTCGTGGTGGGTTCGCTGGCGGTGCTGGGGCTGGACTTCCTGCTCACCGCCTTGATGTTTGGAAACTGATTACGGATCGATCATGTCTCGTGAAAAAACCGATTTCTGGGTAGGCCTGTTCGTCTTGCTGGGCGCGGCCGCGCTGGCGTTCCTGGCGTTGCGCGCTGGCAACTTGAGCACCTTTTCTTTCGCGCCCACCTATACGCTGACGGCCAATTTCGATAACGTAGGCGGCCTCAAGGTGCGCGCCCCCGTGAAAAGCGCCGGGGTCGTGGTAGGGCGGATCGCCAAGATTTCCTTTGACGACAAGACCTTCCAGGCGGTGGTCGCCATCAACCTGGAAACCGCCTACCAGTTTCCCAAGGACTCTTCCGCCGCCATCCTCACGTCAGGCCTGCTCGGCGAGCAGTACCTGGGCCTGACCCCGGGAAGCGAAGAAGACAACCTGGCCGATGGCGGCAAGATCCGCTATACCCAGAGCGCCATCGTGCTGGAACAGCTGATCAGCAAGTTCCTGTACGGATCGGCCGAGAAGGAAGGCACGAACACGGCGGGCGCGCCGGATGCGAAAGCGCCGGCAAATTAAAGAGGATCCGTCACGCCCGGCAACACCCCGGTGCTTGACGCACGCTGCAATAAGAATACAATTCTGTTGATAGGGATGCCCTGATCATGAACAAGAACGCTCTCTCCCGAATCGCCACCATCGCCGCGGCCGGTGCGCTGATGGCGGGTTGCGCCGCGCCGCAACAGCCCGATCCGCGCGATCCCTGGGAAGGCTTCAACCGCGGCGTCTACAAGTTCAACGACACCGTCGACCGCGCGGTCTTCAAGCCGGTGGCGCAGGCCTATACCTACGTCACCCCGGAGCCGGTGCGTAGCTGTGTCCACAACATCTTCAGCAACGTCGGCGACCTCTGGTCGGGCACCAACAGCTTCCTGCAAGGCCGCGGCCACGACTTTGTCAACACCCTCGGCCGCTTCCTGTTCAACACCACCATGGGCGTGGGCGGCTGCTTCGACGTCGCTTCGGCCAACGGCGCGCGCAAGATCCCGAACGACTTCGGCACCACGCTGGGCGTCTGGGGCTTCAGCCAGGGCCCGTACCTGGTGCTGCCGTTCTTCGGCGCGTCCAGCGTGCGCGACGGCGTCGGCCTGGTCGGCGACTGGCAGGGCCGCATGTATGGCTACATGGGCGTGAGCGCCATCGACAACGTGCCGCTGCGCAACTCGCTGTGGGGACTGGAAGTGGTCGACACCCGTGCCAGCCTGCTCAACGCCACCGACACCGTCGACCGCGTGGCGCTCGACCCGTACAGCTTCGTGCGCGATGCCTATCTGCAGCGCCGCGCCGCCATGGTGAACGGCCAGCGCGCCGATGACGAATCCAACCTGCCCAACTACGAGGACAACGAGGACACCGACGCCGGCCAGGCCAAGGGTGCCCCCGCGCCGGTGGCGAATCCCGCAACCAAGTAAGCTATTGGGTCGCGTTTTCAGTACAGCAAGGAGTTTCCATGCGGTTTTCCTTTTTCCCCCTGCTCCAGCGCCTGGCCTTTGCCGGCCTGCTGGGTCTGGCGGCCAGCGCCGCCGCGCAGGCGCAACCCGACGCCCACGGCGCGCCGGACCAGTTCGTGCTGGCCGCGGCCAATGAGACCCTGGACGTCCTGAAGGCCGACGGCGCCGCCAAGGCGGGCAACACGGCTCTCATCAACCAGGTCGTCAACGAGCACATCCTGCCCTACGTCAACTTCCAGAAGACCACGCGCCTGGCGGCCGGCCGCTACTGGCGCCAGGCCACCGAGCAGCAGAAGACGGCCCTGGCCGAGGCGTTCCGCGGCACGCTGGTGCGCACCTACAGCGGCGCGCTGACCCGTGTCACGTCCAGCACCAAGATCACGGCCCTGCCGTTCCGCGGCGACCCCAAGGCCGACGATGTGGTCGTGCGCACGCTCATCAGCCAGTCCAACGGCCAGCCGACCGGCGTCGACTACCGCCTGGAAAAAACGCCCCAGGGCTGGAAGATCTACGACATGAACGTCGAAGGCATCTGGCTGATCGAGAACTACCGCAACCAGTTCGCCCAGCAGATCAACCAGAACGGTATCGACGGCCTGATCGCGGCGCTGAACCAGCGCAACCAGTAACGATCCCGTCCGGCTTGCCCCGGCCCGGCGCGCCCCTGCGGTCCGCCGGGCCTGTCATTTGGGGACGGACCATCGCGCCACGCCCCCACGCCCTCCGGGGCTATCGGCGCCTCGCGTAGCAGGGCGCTTATATAATGATCAATTCGCTCTTTGCCGGGCCCCCTCGCCGCCGTCATGTCTGCCGTCAGTCTTGAGAACGTCTCCAAAATCTACTCGCCGCGCCGCAGCGGCTGGGACAGGCTCACCGGGCGCGCGCCCGGCGCCGGTTTCCAGGCGCTCGACAACGTCAGCCTGAACATCGAGCACGGCGAGTTCTTCGGCCTGCTCGGCCCCAACGGCGCCGGCAAGACCACCCTGATCTCGATCCTGGCCGGACTGGCGCACGCCACCACCGGCCGCGCCACCGTCTGTGGCTACGACGTCGTGGCCGACTACAAGTCGGCACGGCGGGCCCTGGGCGTGGTGCCACAGGAACTGGTCTACGACCCATTCTTCACCGTGCGCGAGACGCTGCGCATCCAGTCGGGCTACTTCGGCCTGCGCAAGAACGACGACTGGATCGACGAAATCCTCTTCAACCTGGGCCTGGCCGACAAGGCCAACGCGAACATGCGCGCGCTGTCCGGCGGCATGAAGCGCCGCGTGCTGGTGGCACAGGCGCTGGTGCACCGCCCGCCGGTCATCGTGCTGGACGAGCCCACCGCGGGCGTCGACGTCGACCTGCGCCGCACGCTCTGGGAATTCATCTCGCGCCTGAACAAGGCCGGCCACACCATCATGCTGACCACCCACTACCTGGAAGAAGCGGAAGCCCTGTGCGGCCGCATCGCCATGCTCAAGGGCGGGCGCATCGTGGCGCTGGACACCACCCAGGCGCTGCTGGCCCGCGTCGGCGGCGTCGACCTCGAAGACGCCTTCGTGCGCATCATGCACCAGGACGACGCCCCGCAACCCGAAGAGATGCCGCAATGACGCAGTCCGCCACCAACGCCAGCCAGCCGCTGGTGCAGCCGCGCCTGGATGCAGGCTCGGGCTTTCCGACCCTGCTGCGCAAGGAATTGCTGCGCTTCTGGAAGGTCAGCTTCCAGACCATCGCCGCGCCCGTCATCACCGCGCTGCTGTACCTGCTGGTGTTCGCCCACGTGCTGGAAGGGCGCGTCATGGTCTACGGCAGCGTGCCGTACACCGCGTTCCTGATCCCCGGGCTCATGATGATGAGCATGCTGCAGAACGCCTTCGCCAACCCGTCGTCGTCGCTGATCCAGAGCCGCATCACCGGCAACCTGGTGTTCATGCTGCTGCCGCCGCTGTCGCACCGCGACATGTTCGCCGCCTACGTGCTGGCGGCCGTGGTGCGCGGCCTGGCCGTGGGCCTGTGCGTGTGGCTGGTGGCGCTGTTCTTCGTCTCGCTGGTGCCGTCCAACCCACTGTGGCTGCTGGTGTTCGCGGTGCTGGCCTGCGGCATCATGGGCGTGCTGGGCCTGATCGCCGGCCTGTGGTCCGAGAAATTCGACTAATTGGCGGCCTTCCAGAACTTCCTCATCATGCCGGCCACCTTCCTGTCCGGCGTGTTCTATTCCATCCACACGCTCCCGGCCTTCTGGCAGGGCGTGTCCCACTGGAACCCCATCTTCTACACCATCGACGGCTTCCGCTACGGATTCTTCTCGGTGTCGGACGTCTCCCCCTGGCGCAGCCTGGCGGTGGTGACGGGGGTGTTCCTCGCGCTTTCGATCTATGCGCTGCGGCTCCTGGCCAGCGGCTACAAACTCAGGAACTGACGTCCATGCTTCCCACTCCCGCGCAAGTCCGCCAATACATCGCGGACGGCCTGCCCTGTGAACACCTCGACGTACAGGGCGACGGCTCGCATTTCGACGCGGTCATCGTCAGCGCGGCCTTCGAAGGCAAGCGCCTGATCCAACGCCACCAGCTTGTCTACGCCGCGCTGGGCGACCGCATGAAGGCCGAAATCCACGCCCTGTCGATGCGCACCCTGACCCCCGCCGAATACGCCCAGGCGGGCAAGTGACCATGGACAAGCTACGCATTACCGGCGGCGCGCGCCTGCACGGCGAAGTCACCATCTCCGGCGCCAAGAATTCGGCCCTGCCGATCCTGTGCGCCGGCCTGCTGACGGCGGACCCGCTGACCATCGCCAATGTGCCGCACCTGAACGACACCGCCACCATGCTGCGCCTGCTGGGCCGCATGGGCGTGCGCGCCGAGCGCGGCAACGACGGCATCGTGACCCTGCAGGCCGACCGCGTCGACAGCCTCGAAGCGCCGTACGACCTGGTCAAGACCATGCGCGCCTCGATCCTGGTGCTGGGCCCGCTGGTGGCGCGCTTCGGCGAAGCCCGCGTCAGCCTGCCGGGCGGCTGCACCATCGGCCAGCGGCCGGTGGACCAGCACATCAAGGGCCTGGCGGCGCTGGGCGCCGACATCAGCATCGAACACGGCTTCGTGGTGGCGCGCGCCAAGCGCCTGAAGGGCGCCTCGATCCGCACCGACATGGTCACCGTCACCGGCACCGAGAATCTGCTGATGGCCGCGGTGCTGGCCGAGGGCCAGACCGTGCTGGAAAATGCCGCGCGCGAGCCCGAAGTGGTGGACCTGGCCGAACTGCTCATCAAGATGGGCGCCCGCATCCAGGGCCACGGCACCGACCGCATCGTGATCGACGGCGTCGAGCGCCTGCACAGCGCCGAACACCGCGTGATCTCCGACCGCATCGAGGCAGGCACCTTCCTGTGCGCCGTGGGCGCGGCAGGCGGCGACATCGTGCTGCGCAACACCGATCCCGGCATCCTCGGCGCCACGCTCGACAAGCTGGCCGAGGCCGGCCTGGCCATCGAGACCGGCCCCGACTGGATCCGCGGCGCCATGTCCAGGCGCCCCAAGGCCGTAGGCTTCCGGACCCACGAATACCCGGGCTTCGCCACCGACATGCAGGCCCAGTTGATGGCACTGAACACGGTGGCCGAAGGCACCTCGGTGATCGTCGAAACGATTTTCGAGAACCGCTACATGCACGTGCAGGAACTGCGCCGCATGGGCGCGGACATCGACATCGACGGCCACACCGCCATCGTCCGCGGCATCGCCCGCCTGTCGGGCGCGACGGTCATGGCCACCGACCTGCGGGCCTCGGCCAGCCTGGTCATCGCCGGCCTGGCCGCCGATGGCGATACGCTGGTCGACCGCATCTACCACCTGGATCGCGGCTACGATCGGATGGAAGTCAAGCTGCGCGCCCTGGGCGCCAATATTCAACGCGTTGCTGAACGCACTAGCGGCAAGGAACCGGCATGAGCAATGCCCCGCTCGCCCCCCTGACCCTGGCTCTGTCCAAGGGGCGCATCTTCGAAGAAACCATGCCTCTGCTGGCGGAAGCCGGCATCGAGGTACCCGAGAACCCCGAAAGCTCGCGCAAGCTGATCCTGCCGACCAGCGATCCCGGCCTGCGCCTGATCATCGTGCGCGCTTCCGACGTGCCGACGTACGTGCAGTACGGCGCGGCCGACCTCGGCATAGCGGGCAAGGACGTGCTGATCGAGCATGCCGCGCAGCAGCCCGGCGGCCTGTACCAGCCGATCGACCTGAACATCGCCAAGTGCCGCCTGGCCGTGGCCGTGCGCAACGGTTTCGACTACGAAGCCGCGGTGCACCAGGGCGCGCGCCTGCGCGTGGCCACCAAGTACGTGCAGTCAGCCCGTGAACACTTTGCCGCCAAGGGTGTGTACGTCGACATCATCAAGCTGTATGGTTCGATGGAACTGGCGCCGCTGGTGGGCCTGGCCGACTGCATCGTGGACCTGGTGTCCACGGGCGGCACGCTGCGCGCCAACGACCTGGTCGCGGTCGAGGACATCATGCCGATCTCCTCGCGCCTGATCGTCAACCAGGCCGCGCTCAAGACCCGCGGCGAACGCCTGCAACCGCTGCTGGACGCTTTCGAGCGCGCCGCTTCCCGCAACGCCTGACCCAGGCCGCCGCGCCCCGGCGCGGCCGCCGCCACCCGCCTGACCGCCATGGCCCTGATCAATCGTCTCGACTCCCGCGATCCCGGATTCGCATCCGCCCTGTCCAAGCTGCTGGCCTTCGAGGCCACCGAGGACGAGTCCATCGACCGCGCCGCCGCCGGCATCCTGGCCGACGTACGCGCCCGCGGCGACGCCGCGCTGGTGGAATACACCCAGCGCTTCGACCGCATGCCGCACGCGTCCGCGGACACGCTCGAAATTCCCAAGGCGGACTGGCACGCGGCCCTGGCCGCGCTGCCGGCCGCCCAGCGCGACGCGCTGCAGGCCGCCGCCGAGCGCGTGCGCCGCTACCACGAGCGCCAGCGCGCCGAGACCTGGACCTACACCGAGGCCGACGGCACGCTGCTGGGCCAGCAGGTCACGGCGCTGGACCGCGTCGGCCTGTACGTGCCGGGCGGCAAGGCCGCGTATCCGTCGTCGGTGCTGATGAACGCCATCCCGGCCAAGGTCGCCGGCGTGCAGGAACTTGTCATGGTCACGCCCACCCCGGACGGCGCGCGCAACCCCATCGTGCTGGCCGCCGCCGCCATCAGCGGCGTCGACCGCGTGTTCGCCATCGGCGGCGCGCAGGCCGTGGGCGCGCTGGCCTACGGCACCGCCACCGTGCCGGCCGTGGACAAGATCGTCGGCCCGGGCAACGCCTACGTGGCCGCCGCCAAGCGCCGCGTGTTCGGCGTGGTTGGCATCGACATGATCGCCGGCCCCAGCGAAATCCTGGTGATCTGCGACGGCAAGACGCCGGCCGACTGGATCGCCATGGACCTGTTCTCGCAGGCCGAACACGATGAACTGGCCCAGTCCATCCTGCTGTGCCCGGACGCCGCCTTCATCGGCGAGGTCGAGGCTGCCATCGCGCGCCTGCTGCCGACCATGCCGCGCGCCGACATCCTGCGCACCAGCCTGGCCAACCGCGGCGCGCTGATCCAGGTGCGCGACCTGGACGAAGCCTGCCGCATCGCCAACGACATCGCCCCGGAGCACCTGGAGATCTCCACCGAGCAGCCCGAGGTCTGGACCGCGAAGATCCGCCACGCGGGCGCCATCTTCATGGGCCGCTTCAGCTCGGAAGCCCTGGGCGACTACTGCGCCGGCCCGAACCACGTGCTGCCCACTTCCCGCACGGCGCGCTTCTCGTCGCCGCTGGGCGTGTACGACTTCCAGAAGCGTTCCAGCCTGATCCAGGTCTCGCACCAGGGCGCCCAGACGCTTGGCCGCATCGCCGCCGAACTGGCGCTGGGCGAAGGCCTGCAGGCCCACGCCGCCAGTGCCCAATACCGGATCGACCAGCCATGAGCGAGGTCGCCGGCCGCATCGCCGGCACAATCCGGCCCGATATCCGTGAACTGAGCGCGTATCCGGTGGCGCACGCCGAAGGCTGCATCAAGCTGGACGCGATGGAATCGCCCTACGAACTGCCCGAGGCGGTGCGCGACGACCTCGCCCGGGTGCTGCGCGATACGCCGCTGAACCGCTACCCGGCCGCCGACCTGTCCGAACTGCGCCAGACCGTGAAAGCGGCCTTCGGCGTGCCGGCTGACGCCGGCGTGCTGTTCGGCAACGGCTCGGACGAACTGATCCACATCGTGGTGCAGGCCTGCTGCAACCCGGGCGAGGTGGTGCTGGCGCCGTGGCCGTCGTTCGTCTATTTCGACATGGCGGCCCGCTTCGACCACGCCCGCTTCGTCGGCGTGCCGCTCACGGAAGATCTGTCCCTGGATCTTCCGGCGATGCTGGCGGCGATCCGCGAGCACCAGCCCAAGGTGGTGTTCCTGGCGGTGCCCAACAACCCCACCGGCGGCGCCTGGTCGGACGCCGACATGGCCGCCATCATCGCAGCCGCCCCCGGCCTGGTGGTGGTGGACGAGGCCTACCAGCCCTTCACCGACCGCAGCTGGATGCCGCGCCTGCTGGACGCGCCCAACGTGGTGGTGATGCGCACGGTGTCCAAGATCGGCCTGGCGGGCCTGCGCTTCGGCTACCTGGCCGGCCATCCCGACTGGGTCGCCGAGCTCGACAAGGTGCGTCCGCCCTACAACCTGGACGTGCTGACCCAGGCCGCGCTGCTGACCGTGCTGCGCCACAAGCCGGTGCTGGACCAGCAGGCCGCGCGCCTGCGCGCCGACCGCGAGCCGCTGGCCGCGGCCCTGGCGGCGCTGCCTGGCGTCAGGGTATTCCCTTCCGCCGCCAACTTCGTGCTCGCGCGCTTTTCCGGCAAGCTGGACGGCAACGCCGTGCATCTTGCCCTGAAACAGCGCAAAATATTGGTTCGTAACTTCTCCAACGCCCATCCGCTCCTGGCCGGCTGCCTCCGCATCTCGGTGGGTGCGCCGGACGAGAACGCCGCTTTGCTATCGGCACTGCAAGACATCCTCAGTGCCTAATCGAGTCCTGACATGCGTACCGCAGAGATCACCCGCAACACCAACGAAACCCGCATCCGCGTGGCCATCAACCTGGATGGCACCGGCAAGCAGACGATCGACACGGGCGTGCCCTTCCTGGACCACATGCTGGACCAGATCGCGCGCCACGGCCTGATCGACCTCGACATCAAGGCCGAGGGCGACCTGCACATCGATGCGCATCACACGGTGGAAGACGTGGGCATCACGCTGGGCATGGCCATCGCCAAGGCGGTTGGCACCAAGGCCGGCCTGCGCCGCTATGGCCACGCCTACGTGCCGCTGGACGAGGCGCTGTCGCGCGTGGTGGTCGATTTCTCGGGCCGTCCGGGGCTGGAATACCACATCCCCTTCACGCGCTCGCACATCGGCGCCTTCGACGTCGACCTGACGCGCGAATTCTTCCAGGGCCTGGTCAACCACGCGCTGATCACGCTGCACATCGACAACCTGCGCGGCACCAACGCCCACCACCAATGCGAAACGGTCTTCAAGGCCTGTGGCCGCGCGCTGCGCATGGCCATCGAAGTCGACCCGCGCATGGGCGACGTCGTCCCCTCGACCAAGGGCGTGCTGTAAGCTGCGCGACCTCCCGCCACGCACCAGGTAAACCGAAGTGACCACTATCGCCATCGTCGACTACGGAATGGGCAACTTCCACTCCGTCGCGCGCGCGCTCAAGTACGCCGCCCCGGACGCGGACATCCGCATCTGCAACCAGCCCCATGAAATCGACGCGGCCGACCGCGTGGTGTTCCCGGGCCAGGGCGCCATGGCGGACTGCATGCGCACCCTGAATGAATCCGGCCTGCGCGAAGCGGTCGTCAAGGCCGCCCGCGGCAAGCCGCTGCTGGGCGTCTGCGTGGGCGAACAGATGCTGTTCGAGTCCAGCGAAGAAGGCGCCACCCCGTGCCTGGGCCTGTTCCCCGGCGTGGTACGCCGCTTTGCCGGCCCGCGCTTCGCCGACCCGGTCGCGGCCGACGACGCGGCCTGCGCCACCGACACCGGCGGGGCCGGCCCGGTCGACACCCGCCCCGAACTGCTGAAAGTCCCGCACATGGGATGGAACAAAGTCCGCCAGACGCGCTCTCATCCTATCTGGGACGGCATTCCGGACGACACGCATTTCTATTTCGTCCATAGTTACTACGCCGACCCGGCCGATGCGAGCCTGACCGTTGGTGAAACCGATTACGGCGTCGCCTTTACCTGCGCGGTGGCGGCAGCTAACATTTTCGCGGTGCAGTTCCACCCCGAGAAGAGCGCCGAGCACGGTTTGCGCCTGTATCGCAATTTTGTAGACTGGCAGCCGTAAGCCGATCCGGCCGACGCGCGCCAGCCCGTTCAACCCCATATTTTCCCGCTGCCCACCATGCTGCTGATCCCCGCCATCGATCTCAAAGACGGACGCTGCGTGCGTCTGCGCCAGGGCGACCTGGACGATGCAACGGTGTTCTCCGAAGACCCCGCCTCCATGGCCTCCAAATGGCTCGAACAGGGCGCCCGCCGCCTGCACCTGGTCGACCTGAACGGCGCTGTCGCCGGCAAGCCCAAGAACGAAGCGCCCATCAAGGCCATCCTGGAGGCCGTCGGCGACGACATCCCCGTCCAGATCGGCGGCGGCATCCGCGACCTCGACACCATCGAGCGCTACCTCGACGCCGGCATCTCCTACGTGATCATCGGCACCGCCGCGGTCAAGAACCCGGGCTTCCTGCAGGACGCCTGCGGCGCCTTCCCCGGCCAGATCATCGTCGGCCTGGACGCCCGCGACGGCAAGATCGCCACCGACGGCTGGAGCAAGCTGACCCGCCACGACGTGCTCGACCTGGCCAAGAAGTTCGAGGACTACGGCTGCGAAGCCATCATCTATACCGACATCGGCCGCGACGGCATGCTGTCGGGCGTGAACGTCGAGGCCACCGTGCGCCTGGCGCAGCACGTGCGCATCCCCGTGTACGCCTCGGGCGGCATCGCCGGCATCCAGGACATCGAGGCGCTGTGCGCCGTCGAGGAAGAGGGCGTCGAAGGCGCCATCCTGGGCCGCAGCATCTACGAAGGCACGCTCAACTTCCAGGCGGCGCAGGCCCGCGCCGACGAATTGGCCAAATGACCACCTCCAGCAGTACCTCCGGGGCGGGCGCGCCCGCCCAGAGCGCGCTGACCCGCCGCATCATTCCCTGCCTTGACGTCACCGCCGGCCGGGTCGTCAAGGGCGTCAACTTCGTCAACCTCGCCGACGCCGGCGATCCCGTCGAGATCGCCCGCCGCTACAACGAGCAGGGCGCCGACGAGCTCACCTTCCTGGACATCACCGCCACCAGCGACGGCCGCGACCTGATCCTGCCCATCATCGAGCAGGTCGCCTCGCAGGTCTTCATCCCCCTGACGGTGGGCGGCGGCGTGCGTCAGGTGTCCGACATCCAGCGCCTGCTGAACGCCGGCGCCGACAAGATCAGCATCAACAGCGCCGCCGTGGCCAATCCGGAACTGGTGCGCGCGGCCTCCGACTACCACGGCTCGCAGTGCGTGGT
Source organism: Achromobacter sp. 46006 (assembly GCF_059761975.1). Lineage (NCBI taxonomy): Bacteria > Pseudomonadati > Pseudomonadota > Betaproteobacteria > Burkholderiales > Alcaligenaceae > Achromobacter > Achromobacter sp. 46006. The sequence continues at coordinate 10,674 of NZ_JCBANN010000011.1, read as the reverse complement.
GGTGGCGATCGACGCGCGCCGGGTCTCGGCCGCGGGCGAAGCGCCGCGCTGGGAAGTTTTCACCCACGGCGGCCGCAAGGCCACCGGGCTGGACGCCGTGGCCTGGGCCCGCCGCATGGCCGCCTACGGCGCCGGCGAAATCCTGCTGACCAGCATGGACCGTGACGGCACCAAGTCGGGCTTCGACCTCGAATTGACCCGCACCGTCTCGGACGCCGTGCCGGTGCCGGTAATCGCCTCGGGCGGCGTCGGCACCCTGCAGCACCTGGCCGACGGCGTCACCACCGGCCGCGCCAGCGCCGTGCTGGCCGCCAGCATCTTTCACTTCGGCCAGCACACGGTCGGCGAATGCAAGCGCTTCATGGCCGAGCAGGGCATCGAAGTAAGGATATGACGATGAGCAACGAACCCGGCTGGATGGCCGACGTCGTCTTCGACGAGAACGGCCTGATCCCCGCCATCGCGCAGGACGCCGACAACGGCCAGATCATGATGGTGGCCTGGATGAACCGCGAATCGCTGGCCGAGACCGCCGCCACCGGCCGCGCGGTGTACTGGTCGCGCTCGCGCCAGCGCCTGTGGCGCAAGGGCGAGGAATCCGGCCACGTGCAGCAGGTGCACGAGCTGCGCCTGGATTGCGACGGCGACGTGGTGCTGCTCAAGGTGCACCAGGAAGGCGGCATCGCCTGCCACACGGGCCGCGCCAGCTGCTTCTACCGCCGCCTGGAAGGCCAGACCGACCAGGCCACCTGGGTCACGGTCGACCCGGTGCTGAAAGACCCCGAGCTGATCTACAAATGACCGATTCGCCCCTGACCGCCCACGACGTCCTGGCCCGCATCGCCGACACCCTGGAGACCCGCCGCCCCGAGAACGGCGGCGATCCCAAGGCCTCGTACGCGGCCAAGCTGCTGTCCAAGGGCCCCGACGCCTTCCTCAAGAAGATCGGCGAGGAAGCCACCGAGCTGGTCATGGCCGCCAAGGACGGCGTGCCCGAGCGCATCGTCAGCGAAACCGCCGACCTGTGGTTTCATTGCCTGGTGGCGCTGACGCACTTCAACCTGCGCCCCGACGACGTGCTGGCCGAACTGGCCCGCCGCGAAGGGCTATCGGGCCTGGCCGAGAAGGCCAGCCGTCCGCAGGACTGACACGGAACCGCAAAAATGAGCGCCAACTGTATTTTCTGCAAGATCGCCGCCGGCGAGATCCCGTCCAAGAAGGTCTACGAGGACGAGGACTTTGTTGCATTCCACGATATCAACCCGGCCGCGCCGGTGCATTTATTGCTGATCCCTCGACGTCATGTCACATCCATGCAGGATATTACGGCCGAGGACGCAGGTTGGTTGGGTAGAATGATGGCATTGGCGCCGCGGCTTGCCGCTGAAAACGGTTGCACCCCGGGCCCCGATGGCGGATTTCGCATCATGATCAACTCTGGCGTCGAAGGCGGCCAGGAAGTCCCGCATCTGCATTTCCACATCCTCGGCGGCCAGCGACCCTGGAAAGGGCGCATGGCCCCCACCGCGTAATACGGAGAACCGTCATGGGTAGCTTTAGCATTTGGCATTGGTTGGTCGTTCTGGTGATCGTGGCGCTGATTTTCGGCACCAAGAAACTGCGCAACATCGGGTCCGACCTCGGCGGCGCCGTCAAGGGCTTCAAGGAAGGCATGAAGGAAGCCAACAGCGACAAGCCGGCCGAGCCGATCGCGCAACAGCGCGTTTCCGGCGACACCATCGACGTGCAGGCCAAGGAAAAGTCCAACTCCTGAGCCCTGCGCCCCCGGACCGGCCTGAAACCGCCGGTCCTCATTGCCTCAATTTCCGAGCGGCCGTCGAATGTTTGATGTCAGCCTCACTGAACTGATGGTGATCGGCGTCATCGCGCTGATCGTCATCGGCCCCGAACGCCTGCCCAAGGTCGCCCGCACGGTCGGCCATCTGCTGGGCCGCGCCCAGCGCTACGTCAATGACGTGAAATCCGACATCCAGCGCGAAATCGAACTGGACGAACTGCGCAAGTTCAAGAGCGAGATGGAAACCGCCGCACAAGGCGTGCAGCAATCGCTGAACGACACCCACAATGCGCTGCAGGAACCGGTGCAGCAATTCCGCGCCGAGCTCGACGAGGTTGCCCGCGAAGCCAGCGGCAAACCCGCCATCGCCAGCGGCACCGAAACCACGGCCCAGGCCCACGCCGAGACCGCCGCCACACCGGCCGACGCCGGCCCCCTGATGACGCCGCTGGCCGAACCGGCCGAAGCGTCACCGTCCATCGCGCCGCCCAACCCCAACCTGAGCCTGGACCTGGACCCGCCCGCCGCCGCGGCCGGCGGCCAACCCGCTCCCGCACCGCAACCCGCGCCCACCCCGGCGCCCGCGGCCGACGCCGCCGTCGCCGGCGGCCATCCGCCGGCCTCCAAGCCCGCCACGCCCTCCGGAACGACAACGTGACCCAGGACGCCACCCAAGAAGACGGCCAGCAGGAAAGCTTTATCTCCCACCTGGTCGAACTGCGCACCCGCCTGCTGCGCGCCGTCGGCGCGGTCGTGGCGGTGTTCATCATCCTGTTCATCTACCCCGGCGCATCCGCCATCTACGACGTGCTGGCCCAGCCCATGCTGGCCTCGCTGCCCCAGGGCACGCGCATGATCGCCACCGGCGTCATCACGCCCTTCATGGTGCCGGTCAAGGTCACCATGATGGCGGCCTTCATCCTGGCGCTGCCGGTGGTGCTGTACCAGGCCTGGGCCTTCGTGGCACCCGGCCTGTACAAGCACGAAAAGCGCCTGGCGCTGCCGCTGATCATCTCCAGCACGCTGCTGTTCATCGCGGGCATGGCGTTCTGCTATTTCGTGGTGTTCCGCACGGTCTTCCACTTCATCGCCACCTTCGCGCCGCAATCGATCACGCCGGCGCCGGATATCGAGGCCTACCTGAGCTTCGTGATGACCATGTTCATGGCATTCGGCATCACCTTCGAGGTGCCGGTGGCGGTGGTACTGCTGGTGCGCATGGGCGTGGTGGAACTGTCCAAGCTCAAGAGCGCGCGTGGCTACGTGGTGGTCGGGGCTTTCATCATCGCCGCGGTGGTGACGCCGCCCGATGTGGTCAGCCAGTTCATGCTGGCAGTGCCGCTGTGCCTGCTGTACGAGCTGGGGCTGATCTGCGCGCGCATGGTCACGCCCAAGCCCAGCGCCGATGAAACCGTGGGCGATGGCTCGCTGACCGAACGCCACTGATTCCGCGCCTGACGCACCGGGGGCAGCGCGCACCCCGGTGTTCCACAAGCGGACCGTTTCCGCTTGTCCGGTACGGGCTGCAAACTTACATTGCAGCCATGTCGCTCGCCCTACGCCTGCGCACCCTGATGCGGTGGCGCGGCATCAAAAGCCAGAACCAGCTCGCGCGCATCTCCGGCGTGCCGCAGTCCTGCATCCATCGCATCCTCACGCGCGAAGAGCGCTACGCGCCGACCCGTGCCACCCTGCAGCGCCTGGCGCGCGCCCTGGACACGCAGGTGCCCTGGCTGGCGGACGGCATGGTCGCGCAGGCCGCTGGCGCCTGCCTCCCGCGCCAGGACGAGCAATCCGATGCCTATTGCGCCGAAATCTGCGCGCTGCTGCGGCACCAGCCCGAGGCCACGCGCAAACGCGTGCTGCAGGTGGTGCGCCTGGTACTCGACGCGCCGTGCCGGCCTCGCCGTCCGGCCGCGCCGCGCCAGCCTCCGGTCCGCTAGCCGCCGATCCGGCGCGGTGCGCGCTGGCCGCCGCGTCAGCGCGGCAGGCCCGGCCGCGTCCCCACCACCACCGTCACCTCGGCCGTCTTGCCGCCGCGCAGCACGCCCAGCGCGGCGCGCTGCCCCGGCGCCAGTTGCGCGATCTCGGCCAGCAGGCCCGAGGTGTCCCGCATCGGCTTGCCATTCACCGTCTGCACGATGTCGCCAACCCGCAGGCCCCCCTTGGCGGCCGGGCCGTCACGCAACACCCCCGCGATGATCACGCCGCGGGCATCGCGATCCATCTGGAACGCGCGCGCCAGCTCGGCCGTCAGGTCCTGCGGCTCCACGCCCAACCAGCCGCGCTTGACGCCACCGGTCTTGACGATCTCGTCCATGACCTTGCGCGCGATATCGATCGGCGTGGCGAAACCGATGCCCATCGACCCGCCCGATTCGGAATAGATCGCGGTATTGATCCCCACCAGATTGCCGCGCGCGTCCACCAGCGCGCCGCCCGAATTGCCCGGGTTGATCGCCGCGTCGGTCTGGATGAAGTTCTCGTAGGTGTTCAGCCCCAGGCCATTGCGGCCCAGCGCCGACACGATCCCCTGCGTGGTGGTCTGGCCCACGCCGAATGGATTGCCGATCGCCAGCACCACATCACCCACGCGCAAGCCGCGGTCCGGCGCCAGCGTGGCGGCCGGCAGGTTGCGCAAGGTCGCCAGCTTCAATACCGCCAGATCGGTATCCGGGTCCGCGCCCACCACCCTGGCTGAATCCTTGCGCCCGTCCGCCAGCGCCACCTCGATGGCATCGGCGGCCTGCACCACGTGATAATTGGTCAGCACATAGCCATCATGGTTGACCACCACGCCCGACCCCAGGCTGGTACTGGCCTGACGCCGGCTCACTCCCGGCACCTGGCCGAACAACTGGCGCAGGATGGGATCGTCGGGCAGCGGCACCAGCGGCACGTCCACGTGCTTGGTGGTGTAGACGTTGACCACCGACGGCGCCGCCCGCGCCACTCCGTCGGCATACGACACCGCCCCCATGGCGGAATGCGGCGCGCCCGTGCCTGGCGCCATGGCCACCGGCTGAATTGTCGCCGCCGGCGCGGTCCCGGGCCCGCCCAACCGCAGCAGATCCGGCCGCAAGGTGGTGACGACGAATAGAATACCGAGGCAGACCGTGACGGCCTGAGCGAAGATCAGCCAATATCGGCGCATGTTTCTGATAGGACTAGCAATGAGTAAAGTGGACTCCCACGTCCTGGCCGCCTGGCTGGACGACACCCTGCAAGCCGGCCGTTTCAAGGACTATTGCCCCAACGGCCTGCAGGTGGAAGGTCGATCCGAAGTCGCACACATTATCACCGGTGTCACCGCCAGCGAAGCGCTGTTGCGCGTCGCCGTCGAGCGCGGCGCCGACGCCGTGCTGGTCCATCACGGCTGGATGTGGCGCAACGAAGACCGCCGTGTCATCGGCACGCGCCGCACCCGCATGGCGCTGGCCCTGAAGCACGACCTCAACCTGTACGCCTACCACCTGCCCCTGGACGCCCATCCCACCCTGGGCAACAACGCGCAGTTGGCCCGCGTCCTCGGTCTCGAACCCGAGCGCCGCGACGACGGCGCCCCGCGCACCTGTGGCGCCGACAATCTGGTCTGGCTCGGCACCGCCCCCGGCCTGGCCACCCTCGGCCAGCTCGCCGCCCGCGTCCAGCAACGCCTCGGCCGCCAGCCGCTGGTCGTCGGCAACCCCGACCAGCCCGTCGCCCGCATCGCCTGGTGCACCGGCGGCGCCCAGGGCATGCTGGCCGACGCCGTCGATGCCGGCGCCACCGCCTACATCACCGGCGAAGCCTCCGAATCCACCTTCCACCTGGCCCAGGAAACCGGCGTCGCCTTCCTCGGAGCCGGTCACCACGCCACCGAACGCTACGGCGTCCAGGCCCTGGGCCAGGCCGTGGCCGAACGCTTCGGCATCAAGGTTGAATTCGTGGACCTGGACAACCCGGTGTGACCGGTCCCCCGCAACCTCCGCAAACAAACAACCACTGAACCAAAAAAAGCGCCCCGCAGGGCGCTCTTGCATTCATCTCAAGGCTGCTTCTTCAACAGATCCCGGATCTCGCGCAGCAGCGCCACATCCTCCGGCGTAGGCGCCGGCGCCGCCGGTGCCGGCGCTTCCTCGGCCTTGGTCCGCGCCTTGTAGATGGCCTTCACCATCCAGAAGATCACAAACGCCAGCAATACGAAATTGATGACGATGGTGAGGAAATTCCCCCAGGCAAAAACGATCGCTCCGGCCTTCGTCATCTCGGCATACGTCATCGGGCCGCTATAGCCCGCGGGCATCGACAAGACCAGGAACTTGTTCGAGAAATCGACCGAACCGCCAAGCACGAAATTGACCAGCGGCATGACGATATCCTTGACCAGCGAGTCGACGATCTTGCCGAACGCCGCCCCGATGATCACACCAACCGCCAAGTCGACCGCATTGCCTTTGACAGCGAAATCCCGGAATTCTTTGACGAAACCAGTCGCTTTGCTCATAAAAGCACTCCCTTCGTGATACGCCCACCAGTAGGCTGGCGCTATAATACGCGGTTGCTATGTTGTTACACATTCCCGCGAAGCCGATGCCGCAGAAGTGATGCTACTCGTAGAGCGGGCGCATCAACAAGGATAGGAAGATGAGTCAGGATACGCTGGTGCATGACGATGACGGTGCGGTTGATCCAAAGCTGCCGCCCGATCCTTCGCGACGTTTCTGGGTAACCACCGCCTGTGCTGTAGGTGGCGTAGCAGGTGTCGCAACGGCCATACCGCTTGTGAGCACGTTTTCCCCTTCTGAAAAAGCCCGCGCCGCCGGCGCCCCTGTCGAAGTCGACATCGGCGACATCCCGGTCGGCACCATGAAAACCGTGGAATGGCGTGGCAAGCCGGTCTGGATCATCCACCGCTCTCCCGAACAGATCGCCGGCCTCAAGACCCAGGATGCCCTCCTGGCGGACCCTGACTCCAAGCGGCCCGGCTTCACTCCCAAATACGCAGAAAACGAAGGCCGCTCGCGCAAGCCCGAGCTCTTCGTCTGTGTTGGCATCTGTACCCATCTGGGCTGCTCGCCCACCGCCCACTTCGAAACGGGTGGCGGTGGCGGCATGGGCGCCTCCTGGCAAGGCGGGTTTCTCTGTCCGTGCCATGGCTCCACGTTCGACCTGGCAGGCCGGGTCTACAAGAACAAGCCCGCTCCCGATAATCTCGAAGTTCCGCCGTACCAGTATCTCAGCGACTCCCGCATCATCGTGGGCGTCGACGAAGACAACAAGGCCTGACGCTCGCGTCGCGCTTTTTTCCCGAATTACGTAAGTAAAACAAAATACGCCACGTATTAGAGAAGGAGCTGTTACATGGCTGGCGAGAAAACCGTCGAGACGACAGGCCTGTTGGGCTGGCTGGACCGGCGCTTCCCGGTGACCTCCACCTGGAAAGCGCATCTGTCCGAGTACTACGCACCGAAAAACTTCAACTTCTGGTATTTCTTCGGCTCCCTGGCACTGCTCGTGCTGGTGCTGCAGATCGTGACCGGCATCTTCCTGGTCATGCACTACAAGCCGGACGCCGAGCGCGCGTTCCAATCGGTCGAATACATCATGCGCGAGGTCCCGTGGGGCTGGCTGGTGCGCTACATGCACTCGACCGGCGCCTCGATGTTCTTCGTCGTCGTCTACCTGCACATGCTGCGCGGCCTGCTCTACGGCTCGTACCGCAAGCCGCGTGAGCTGGTCTGGATCTTCGGCGTCGCGATCTTCCTCTGTCTGATGGCCGAAGCATTCTTCGGCTACCTCCTGCCGTGGGGCCAGATGTCCTACTGGGGCGCACAGGTGATCGTGAACCTGTTCGCGGCCATCCCGTTCATCGGCCCCGAGCTGTCGATCTGGATCCGCGGCGACTACGTCGTGTCCGACGCCACGCTGAACCGCTTCTTCGCCTTCCACGTCATCGCCATTCCGCTGGTGCTGGTGGGACTGGTGGCGGCGCACCTGGTGGCGCTGCACGAAGTCGGTTCGAACAACCCGGACGGCATCGAGATCAAGGAAGGCCCGAAGGACAAGTACGGACGTCCCAAGGACGGCATTCCGTTCCATCCGTTCTACACGGTGCACGACCTGGTCGGCGTCGCGGGCTTCCTGCTGGTGTTCGCCTTCATCGTGTTCTTCGCGCCGGAAATGGGCGGGTACTTCCTGGAGTTCAACAACTTCATCCCGGCCGACTCGCTCAAGACGCCACCGCACATCGCCCCGGTCTGGTACTTCACGCCGTTCTACTCGATGCTGCGCGCCACCACCGACGAGTTCACGTGGGTGCTGGCCGGCGCTTCGGTGCTGGGCGCCATCGCGCTGCTCGTCAAGAGCAACCTGAAGGGCTTCATGCGCATCGCCGTCCCCGGCATCCTGATCGTCGTGGCCGTGCTGCTGCGCGTGATCGACGCCAAGTTCTGGGGCGTGGTTGCCATGGGCGGCACCGTGGTCATCCTGTTCTTCCTGCCGTGGCTGGACCATTCGCCGGTCAAGTCGATCCGCTACCGCCCCACCTGGCACAAGTGGATCTACGGCATCTTCATGGTCAACTTCCTGGTGCTCGGCTACATCGGTACGCAGCCGCCCAGTCCGCCGTTGAACATCACGTCGCAGATCGGCACGCTGCTGTACCTGGCATTCTTCTTCCTGATGCCGGTCTGGAGCCGCCTGGGCACTTTCAAGAAAGTGCCCGACCGCGTGACGTTCCACGCCCACTGAGCCAACCAGAATAACGGACCGACCATGATCAAGAAGCTGATTGGTGCCGTGGCCTTGATGCTCACGTGCACCGCTACGTTCGCCGCCGAGGGCGGCTATCCGCTGGACAAGGCGCCTTACCGCGTCAACGACATGGCGTCGCTGCAAAACGGCGCCAAGCTGTTCGTCAACTACTGTCTGAACTGCCATAGCGCCTCATCGATGCGCTACAACAAGCTCAAGGACATCGGCCTGACCGACCAGCAAATCAAGGAAAGCCTGCTGTTCACCGGCGAGAAAGTCGGCGACATGATGACTGTCGCCATGACGCCCAAGGACGCCAAGAAGTGGTTTGGCACCACGCCCCCGGACCTGTCCGTGATCGCGCGCGCCAAATCCGTCAACGCCGGCCCCTCGGGTTCCGACTACATCTACACCTACCTGCGCACGTTCTACCGTGACACCTCGCGCGCCACGGGCTGGAACAACCTGGTATTCCCGGCCGTCGGCATGCCGCATGCGCTGTGGGAACGGCAGGGTCCGCGCGAGCTGACCACGGTGGCGATGCACGAGGTCGAAGGCAAGGACGGCGCGCCGAAGTCGTGGGAACGGGTCACGACGGTGTACGATGCGCAAGGTTTTTCCACGGTCAAGGCCGAACCGGTAGCCAACTACCACGGCCATGCCACCTTCGAGGCCAAATTCAAGGCCGCCAACCCGGCCCAAACCGCAACATACGACAACGACGTCGCCGACCTGACCGCGTTCATGTCCTGGATGGCCGAACCCGTCCAGACTTTCCGCGTCCAGCTCGGCGTCGGTGTCATGTTGTTCCTGCTCTTGTTCTTCCTGGTGATGTGGCGCCTGAACGCCTCTTACTGGAAACACGTGCGCTAACCGCAACGCCCCGCCAGGCTAATCCGCCCCCATTTTCATGGCGGTGGATAATGGCGGGTTAGGGCTGTATGCCTACCCCCCGCCTGGCAATCGGGGCCAGCGCCTGCTAGATTAGGGCGCTGGCCTTTCGTTTTTAATAAAGGATTTTTCGCCATGATGGTGCTCTATTCCGGAACCACGTGTCCGTTTTCGCAACGCTGCCGCTTCGTGTTGTTTGAAAAGGGCATGGATTTCGAGATCCGCGACATCGACCTGTACAACAAGCCCGAAGACATCTCGGTGATGAATCCGTACGGTCAAGTGCCCATTCTGGTCGAGCGCGACCTGGTCCTGTACGAGTCGAACATCATCAACGAGTACATCGACGAGCGCTTCCCGCATCCGCAACTCATGCCGGCCGATCCGGTCATGCGCGCCCGCACCCGCCTGTTCCTGTACAACTTCGAGAAAGAGCTGTTCGTCCACGTCTCGACGCTGGAAGACCGCAGCGCCAAGCCCGACGAGAAGAAGCTGGCCAACGCCCGCCAGAACATCCGCGACCGCCTGGCCCAACTGGCCCCGATGCTGCTCAAGAACAAGTACATGCTGGGCGAGGAATTCTCCATGCTCGACGTGGCCGTGGCCCCGCTGCTGTGGCGCCTGGACCACTACGGCATCGAGCTGCCCAAGAACGCGGCTCCGCTGCAAAAGTACGCCGAGCGCATCTTCTCGCGCCCGGCCTACATCGAAGCGCTGACGCCTTCGGAAAAAGTGATGCGTCGCTAAGGTTGTTGCGTGATGGGTGAAACTTCGACCAAACCGTATCTGATCCGCGCGCTGCACGAATGGTGCACCGATAACGGCTACACGCCGTACATCACCGTGCAGGTCGACGAGCACACCATGGTGCCCGTCGCCCACGTGCGCGACGGCCAGATCACCCTGAACGTCGGCACGCTGGCCACCAACCGCCTGGTGCTGGGCAACGAATTCATCGAATTCCAGGCCCGTTTCAGCGGCGTGACCGAAAACGTCTACGTGCCGGTGGGCGCCGTCAGCGCGATCTACGCGCGGGAAACCGGCGCAGGCATGGGCTTCGAAGTGCAGCCCTACGAACCGCCAGCGCCGGGCGCCGCGGGGGATGCGGCAGACGGCGCCGCGCCCGAGGCCACCACCGACAGCGCGCCGGATGACGATGGCGGCGACGACGAACCCAAGCGTCCGCACCTGACGATCGTCAAATAGCGCGCTTCCCGGGTATCGCATCGCGGCGCCACGCGATGCGATAC